>DAWBVG010000273.1:0-13139 GCA_052279865.1 Muribaculaceae bacterium | reverse complement strand
TGACTTCATGACTGAAGCCGGAATTATCCACAGCCTTACAGAAGTATATCAGAAAGGATGGGACGGCTATACAAATACGGATTGGGCTGATGTGGCATTCGAGAACAGCAACATGTTTAAACATAACCTCGCGTTGCAGGGAGCTAACGACAGAGGTTCTTACTATCTTTCGCTTACATATCTTAATAATGACGGTATTGTGAAAGGAGACAAGGATACATATAAAAGATACACTGCAGCTGTCAATGCGGATTATAATATCAAGCCTTGGTTTAAGGTCGGAACCAATAATCAGGTCGAATATTATGAGTCAAAATCAGTTTCTTCGTCGGGCACATACGGTAATATGATGGCTTCTGTAATGCAGCTTGATCCTCTGACTCCTGATACTTGGGCTCCGGATAATCTTCCTCAAAATATGCGTAATCTTCTTGCCCTTGGCAATAATCTCATGAAGGATCCTGATGGAAATTATTATGCGATATCAAATTTCTATGATTCAGAACAGGTTCATCCTATGATATTAAGAGATCGTACAACCGGCGGCACGAAAGGTTTCAATATCAATGGTGCCATTTATGGCGACTTCAAACCATTCTCTTTCCTTACAATCACATCCAGATTCGGATATCGACTATCAAGTTATCACACACCGAGCTATAGCCATAAATTTTATGGGTCAAGTTCAACCGGCAATAAATACATAGGCATAAGCGCCACAACGGGAAACAGTATTTATTATCAGTGGGAAAATTTTGCCAATTTCAACAAAACATTTGCAGATGCGCATGATGTCAGTGCCATGATCGGTATGTCGTTCTCTAAGAATACCACGAATCTTACGAGCGGAGGTTTCTCGGGTAATGATGATGTAGGCGATGCTGTTGCCAAGGATGATCCTTATGGATTTGGCGATCTCAATTATGGTTTAAGCGGCGCAACAAAAAGTGCAAGCGGTGGAACTACTGAGGTTACATCTCTTTCTTATTTCGGACGCATCGGATATACTTATGCGAACAAATATATGGCACAATTCTCTCTTCGCGGAGATGCTTATGATCTTGCTTATCTCCCGAAATCAAATCGTTGGGGAGTCTTCCCTGCATTCTCGCTTGGATGGGAAATTATGCAGGAGAATTTCATGGAAGGTGCCAGAGGATGGATGGACGCCTTGAAGATAAGATATAGCTGGGGAAAGAACGGTAGTATCGCAGCCCTTGGAGGATATGCCTACAGCACAGATATGTCGCAGAACTCTATCTATCCATTCCTCGCAATTCCGCCATATGGATATTCATATGGTTCACAACCTGCAACAATGGGTAATGAGGAGCTTAAATGGGAAACTTCTACGCAGAACAATATCGGTCTGGATGCCCGTTTCCTGAATGGTCGTCTATCCTTTAGTATGGATTATTTCATAAAGAAGACCGATGGACTTCTTATTTCCGGTATTACTCCTTCGCTTATCGTAGGAGGTGTTGCTTCGCCGATGAATGCAGGAAACGTTAAGAACACCGGATTTGAGTTTGAACTTGGATGGCGTGATAACATCAACGGGTTCACATATGGTGTAAGGGCGAATTTGTCGACATTGAAAAACAAAGTGACATATTTGCATCCTTCGATCACAAGAATCAATGGATACACATTCTCTCTCAATACTATCTCCGCATTTGAATCAGGTTATCCCGTATGGCATTTTTATGGGTATAAATTCGATCATATAGATCCTGCCACCGGTGATGCCGTGATGAAGGATATTACGGGAGACGGAATCGTTAATGAGGATGACAAAACGGATATCGGATGTGCGATTCCGGATCTCACATATGGCTTGACTCTCACCGCTGCTTATAAAGGTTTTGATCTTACCGTATTCGGTCAGGGAACTGCCGGTAATGATATGTTTATGTGTCTTCAGATGCAGGATAAATTGTCGTCAAATAGACTCAAAGAAGTATTCTATGACGGGCGTTGGATCGCCGGACAGGATAATACCCATGCCACCAAACCGGCAGCAGATGCGAGCATGAGTCAGTATCTTTTCTCTGATGCTATGGTTTATAATGCTTCATATTTTAAAATCAAACAGATTCAACTGGGATATACATTCCCGCAGAAATGGATGAGGAAAGCTAAAATCAGCAATCTGAGGATTTATTGTTCTCTTGATGATTTCTTCACATTTACAAAGTATAAGGGTATGGATCCGGAAGCTTCCACGGGCACAGGCAACGCGCAAGGTATAGACGTAGGTGGTTATCCTGTCTCAAAGAAAGTGGTTTGCGGACTCAATATCACATTCTAATTCAATTTGCAAATAAAAATGAAAACAAAAATATTATCAATAATCAGCATGCTCGCCATTCTGATTGGCGCAGCCTCTTGCGAAGACCAGCTTGATATAGAAAAGAAAGGAAATCTCGGAGGAGAGGATCAGTTTTATAAGACGGATGCTGATGCCGAGAGTGCCGTAACTGCAGTATATGCGCAATGGAACAGTATGCATGGAAACATGTTCATGATGCTTGACATGCTATCTGATGATGTATGGTGTGGTGGCGCCAATAGGGCGGACCAACTATCGTTCCATTATCTTAATGAATATTGCTATGGTTCTAACAGTGGTGTCGTACAGGATGTTTTTACCGGTCTATATGGAATAATCTATCGCGCAAATCTTGTAATTGAACGAGTATCTCCCGATTCAGATGTTAAAAAACGATGCATAGCCGAGGCGTATTTTTTCAGAGGATGGGCTAATTTTTACCTTGGTGCGCTTTGGGGCACGGCTCCGGTGGTTGATCATCTTCTTGAACCTGCTGAATATGCACAGCCCAACAGCTCCGAAGGTCAGCTCCTGGAAATGGCATCGGCTGATTTTAGTCGTGCCATAGATATGAAAGCGCTTCCTTCGAAAAGTTCACTCGATGACAAAGAAACCGGTATCCGCATCACCCAGGAGTGTGTTAATGCATTTCTTGGAAAATCACTTCTTTTTGAAGGGAAGAATGCTGAAGCAGCCGCTGCTCTTGATAAAGTAATCACGTCAAATCTTTATGATCTTTACGAAGGTGATTATGGAGATATCCATAAGTTAAATGCGGAGTTTTGTCGGGAATCACTTCTTGAAAACAATCAGGTTGACGATCCTAACACGGCATGGAGTTTCATGAGTTATGTGCATGTGTGGAGAGGATGGCGTAATGATCAACTAAGCTGGACACAACTGAACCCGGCTTATGGAAACGTGACAAGCGGATACGGATTCGACAATCCACGCAAAGAACTCTATGATTCATTTAAGGCTTACGATGCAGCAGGAGGTGGTGATGATTATCGCCTTGACCGCACCATTAAATCTCTTGACTTCCTTAATAAGGAAATGGGACTAAACGTGACTTCCATAATACATGGAAACGAGGGCTATTTCAATTGGAAACTTCGTGCGCAGCAAGATGAGCTGATTGTTGCTATGGGTGGATGGAATGTGCTTGTGTCAACTAACTGGAGATTTATGAGATACGCAGAGGTGCTTCTTCTGGCAGCAGAGGCGAATCTTGATGTCAATGCAGGGAAAGCGTTGGAATATATCAATAAAATCAGGACACGTGCCCATCTTACGCCTTTGGGTAAGGTCACTCTTGAAGATATCAAAAATGAGAAGAGATTCGAGCTCTGTTTTGAAGGCACGCGCTTTATGGATCTTGTGAGATGGGGTGATGCCGCTGCTAAGCTTGCAAATCAAGGTAAGGAAGTATATGGACTTAAAACCGACGGCACTTCAATGGTGGAATATAAAAGTGCAAAAAGTGGTTTTGTTGCAGGAAAACATGAACGTCTGCCAATTCCTGCCACTGAGATCCTTCTGAACAGTGCTATCCACCAAAATCCGGGCTGGAGCATTGACGCAGGTGAAGAGACTCTTGACTAAGAAGCTAATAAAAATAACCATTCAATTGAATATCAAATGAAGAATATTCTGAAATCAATGATATGGGCAATGATGTTTCTCTTCGTTGCCTGCACTGATTCGCCTGACGATCTTTCAGGTAAGTATGCACTCAATACCTATAGATATTCCACAGTCGAGAATCTTCCGACGGAAAAATTAGGGAAGGGTGTGAAAAAAATAAGTTTTAATCTTAAGAACGGCGACGGCAGCATACTTGAACTCGCGTTCGGAACTAAGGAATGGGTTCTCCCGGGCGTTGCTTACAAATATGTGGAATCAGGCTATGGCGCTAACTTTTCTGACTATATCAAAGAAGGTGAATGCACTGCGAGGCTAACCGTAGATGGAGAAGTGGTGGAACTCAGTCAGTTGACGGAAATAACCGTCTCTACCGATGCAACGGGGAATTATGATATAATGCTCGTTTCGATTCTTGAGAGCACTAACGTTAAATGTCTGTACTCGGGTCCAATCAATTTTGAGATAGGTGAGGATGATCCTGAAGCTTCGGGTTACACAATTGCTATTACCGAGAATCCTGTTACCGATGCAAACAATAATGTATATCCCGATTTAACGAAATATGCGGTAGTGGTTGCAGATCCTTCTGGGAATCCGGTATTTGAGATTGATGCTGTCAATAAGGCTGGATCTACGATGGATGAACTTGTGGGAAGCTACACTGTTGCCGGATATCCCACCCAGGCAGGTCTCGCCGACAACGGATGGGTAGTGTATATGCCTGAATATGGTTTGCAGCTTGGAGGAGGAACGTATTTCATGGATGCCAACAATGTGAAACAATATGTGACTTCCGGCACAATATCTATAACTCGTGCAGAGGATGCAAACGGTACTCCTCTTTATAGTTTCTCAGGTGATGGTCTTGCCACCCTTACCCCTCAGAATGTTCCTGGCACGGATGGCAAAGTGAACATCTTGTTTGCAACATATACAGAAATCAGCAAACCCGGCACAATAATTCCTGACATGAAAATTCAAAGTTCAGTTATGGGTAAAGAGATGCTGTATTCTGTATATCTGCCGCCAAGCTGGACTTGGGAGAATGCTCAGACATATCCCGTATTGTATCTTCTGCACGGCGCAGACGGAGGTAATAATGACTGGCTTAACGGGGGACAGATTGCGGCTCAGATGGACAAAGGAATAGCAGAGGGTGTCTGTCCGGAAACAGTAGTTATAATGCCGAATGGAACTGTTGACGGGAAAAATCTCTTCTACTGCGATGGCTATCAGGGTGATGCCCGTTATATGACATTTTTCTTCGATGAATTCCTTCCCACAGTAGAGGGTCAGTTCAAGATCAGTGCTTCCCGAGGTTCACGAATGATTGGAGGATTGTCGATGGGAGGCTACGGAGCTCTTTATTACGGAGGCTTGCATCCGGAGATGTTCAGTTATGTGTATGCCTGCAGTCCGGCTGTGATGATTGAAGGTGTGCCAAACCTGTTTGACATTTATGGTGGACTTGTGGCTTCCGGCACACAGTTGCCCGGTCTGACAATCGAGATCGGCACTGAAGATTTCTTGTTTGAATCATGCGGCTGGTTTACCGGTTTCCTTACTGGAGGAGGAATACCTTTCGAGCATATTACGAGAGCAGGGGCACATGACTGGGCGTTCTGGAGTGCATGCACACCCAAAATAGTGAAAAAATTAGGGGAGGTATTATGAGAAGAAACATTGTGTTGATTCTGTTTTTCTGTGTCATCGCCCAGATTCATGCTGCGAAAGACGCGGAAATGGATAAATTCATTTCGGATCTTATGAGCCGGATGACATTGGAAGAAAAAATAGGGCAACTGAATCTTCCTGTCAGCGGAATTTTGACCGGAGATGCATTCAGTGAGAACGTGGCGGATAATATCCGCCACGGCCTCACCGGAGGTGTGTTCGGAGTCAGGGGTGCTACCGAATGTCGGAAACTTCAGGAAATAGCCGTGAGTGAAAGCCGTTTGAAAATACCTTTGCTTTTTGGCCTTGACGTGATTCATGGTTATGAGACCACATTTCCGATACCGCTGGCTCAGGCATCATCCTGGAATATGGATATTATTAGAAAAGCTGCTGCGGTTTCCGGTAAGGAGGCGAGCGCAAGTGGTATAGGTTGGGTGTTCAGTCCGATGGTAGACGTATGTCGTGATGCTCGCTGGGGACGTATAGCTGAAGGTCCAGGTGAAGATCCATTTCTTGGTGGGGAGATAGCCAAGGCAATGGTTGAAGGTTACCAGGGTCCGGATTTAAGGCATGAGTCAAGCGTGTTGGCATGTGTGAAACATTATGCACTTTATGGGGCTCCGGAGGGTGGTCGCGATTACAACACGGTTGATATGGGAAGACAACGCATGATGAATGAATACATGCAACCCTATAAAGCTGCGGTTGATGCCGGGGCGGCAAGTTTCATGGCGTCTTTTAATGAATTTGAAGGAATCCCAGCTACTGCCAACAAATATCTTCTTACCGATATTTTGAGGACACAATGGGGATTTGAAGGCTTTGTTGTGTCTGATTACACAGGTATCCTTGAAATGATGGTACATGGAATAGGTGACTCTGCAGCTGTGGCAGCACGTGCATTGGATGCCGGATGTGATATGGATATGGTGAGCGAAGCATTTAATAGAACCCTTAAGAAATCTATGGAGGATGGTATTGTCAGCGAAAAGCAGATCAATCAATCGTGCCGACGCATTCTTGAGGCAAAATATAAGCTCGGTCTTTTTAAAGATCCTTACAAATATTGCAATGAAAAGCGAGAGAAAAAAGATGTTTATAGTAAAGAAAACCGTGAAATTGCACGTAAGATAGCTTCCGAATGCATGGTTCTCCTTAAAAATGAAGATGGTTTGCTGCCTCTCGAAGGTAAAGGAAAAATTGCGCTTGTCGGACCACTTGGAGATTCACCATCAAATATGCCCGGAATGTGGAGCGTGCCAGGATCAAAAGTGCGTAAACCGGTGAGCCTTTATAAAGGATTGCAGGACGTTTTTGGTTCGCGAATAAGTTATGCCAAAGGTTGCAATGCGCTCAGTGATTCCGCATATGAGAAAAAAGTGAGTGTGGGGGGTATTCTTGAACGGGATGGAAAAACTGACGCCCAGCTTGAAGCGGAGGCGCTGGCACTTGTTAAGCATTCAGACATTGTTGTCGCTGCAATGGGAGAATTGGCTGAGATGTCGGGAGAGGGAGCGTCTCGCGCAGATATATCCATTCCGGAAATTCAAAGAAATTTATTGAAGAAACTTGTGGCAACGGGAAAACCCGTAGTTCTTGTTCTCTTTACAGGAAGACCCCTTGTGCTGACATGGGAAAATGATAATATTCCAGCCATACTGAATGTTTGGTTTGCGGGCAGTGAGGCAGGTGATGCGATTGCCGATGTCTTGAGTGGTAAAGTGAATCCGAGCGGAAAACTGCCTGTGTCATTCCCATTCCATTTAGGGCAAGTTCCCGTCTCTTATAATCATAAAAATACCGGAAGACCGATGCCTGATGGACAATCTTATATCAAGTATCGTAGCAATTATCAAGATATTCCTAATGATCCCCTCTATCCGTTTGGTTATGGCTTAAGCTACACTTCGTTTGATTACAGCGATGTGTCTCTTACTGCCGGAGAGATGGGAATGAATGGTGTAACCAAAGCTTCGGTAACAGTGACCAACACAGGAAAGAGAAGAGGGCAGGAAGTGGTTCAACTTTATATTCGCGATGTCGTGTCGTCGTCAACACGCCCGGTTAAGGAATTGAAAGGTTTCCGTAAAATTGAACTTGCTCCCGGTGAGAAAACCGAAGTCTCGTTCGAGATTACTCCCGATCTTCTTAAATATTATAACCATGAACTTGAATATATTTGTGAACCTGGTGATTTTGAAATAATGATTGGTGGTGACAGTAAAAATTTGAAAAAAACAAAATTAACGGTGAAATAATTGATGGTATGAAAAAGATTTTGACAATGACGGCAATGTTGCTGTCTCTTAACATCTATGCGCAGATGCCCGGATGGGGACCGCAGAGCAAAGTTATAACAGATAGTATTGAAAGCAAAAGTCTTAACGCCGTGAGACATTATAATGTCTATCTTCCCAAAAGTTTTGATTCAGAACCCGACAAGACGTATCCGGTATTGTATCTGCTACATGGGCTAATGGACACGAACATGGGTTGGACAATGCGAGGACATATCCAGGACGTAATGGATCAACTCACAGCATCCGGCGAGGCTGTGGAAATGATTGTTGTGACTCCTAATGCCGGAGGTGAAGTGAATAAGGACTGGAACGGATATTTCAATATGCCGGGGTGGGACTATGAGGATTTTTTCTTTAAAGAATTTATTCCTCAAGTTGAAAAGAAGTATAGGGTAAAATCTGACAAAGAACATCGTGCGATTGCCGGTCTTTCTATGGGTGGTGGGGGCGCCACAAGTTATGCACAACGATATCCGGATATGTTCAGCTCCTGCTACGCGATGTCAGCTTTGATGGATAATCCTTCTTTCGGGCAACCATTTACGACACCTCAGGGCAACACCATGATGGATAAATTAACGAGGGCAGTCACTGAAAAGAGTTGTATCGACAAAGTCACAAATGCCGATGATGACACTAAAAATGCTTTACGCACGGTTAAATGGTTTGTTGATTGCGGCGATGACGATTTTCTTCTTCCAAGAAACATAGAATTTTTCCAGGCTATGAAGTTGGCAGGAATCCCACTTGAGTTTCGTGTCCGTGATGGAGGACACACATGGGAATATTGGCATTCGGCACTTTATACGGCTCTCCCATTCGTTAGTCGCAATTTTGTAAAATAAAATATTGAAGTTATGAAAAAAATGGTTATGTTGGCTGCCGCCCTTTTTGTTTCTTTGCACTCGTGGGGACAGCAGGCTTTATGGGGAACACCGACAGTCGTGTCTCCTGAAGTGAATTCAGATAAGACTGTGACATTCCGACTTCTCGCTCCGAATGCAGATCGCGTTCAGGTAACGGGAGATTTTCTTCCAACAGAAAAAATCAAGACACCCTATGGCGAGTTTGACGGTCCCGGCTATGCTGATCTTAAAAAGAATGATAAAGGTTTGTGGGAGTATACTACGCCTGTGTCGCTAACTCCTGAACTATACAGTTATACATTCGTTGTGGATTCGTTAAAAATCAACGACCCCGCTAATGTATATATGCTTCGTGACGTTGCTTCGGTAACAAATATTTTCATAGTTCCGGGAGAACGAGCTGATCTATACAGTGTGAATAATGTGCCCCATGGCAGTGTTTCAAAAGTATGGTATGAAAGTCCCTCACTTGTAATGAACCGTCGGCTTACTGTCTACACTCCGGCTGGATATGAGACAAGTGGAAAGAAATATCCTGTTTTCTATCTTCTTCATGGCATGGGTGGTGACGAAAACGCATGGAGTGAGCTTGGACGCACAACGCAGATTCTTGATAACATGATAGCAAGGGGAGAGGTTGAACCTATGATCGTGGTCATGACTAACGGAAATGCATCACAGGAGGCTGCGCCGGGTGAAACGTCTGCGGGGCTCAAAGCTCCTTCCCTTCAACTCCCACGAACCATGGAGGGCTCTTTTGAAACATCTTTTCCCGAGATAGTAAAATTCATAGATTCGAGATATCGCACAGTTGCGAAAAAATCGCATCGCGCAATAGCCGGTCTTTCAATGGGTGGTTTCCATTCCCTTCATATCTCAAAGGAATATCCCGATATGTTTGATTACATCGGTCTGTTTTCTGCTGCGATAATGCCAGCACAGGGTGTTCAGTCTTCCGTTTATTCCGATTTTGATAATAAACTCAAGGTTCAATTTGACAAGAAACCATCGCTTTATTGGATCGCTATCGGCAATAAGGATTTTCTATATCAGGCAAATACTGAATATCGTAAAATGCTTGATACCAAAGGATATCCTTATGAATATTTTGAGACAGGAGATGGGCATATCTGGAAAAACTGGAGAATATATCTCACCGAATTTGCACCGAAACTTTTCAAATCAAAGAAATCTTGACAAATATGATTAGAAAAATAGCGATTGCTGGTCTGGCATCTGTAGCTGTTTTTTCTGCCGTTGCCAAACCTGTGAAACTCAAATCAGACGGATCTAATATTGATAAGGTTATCAACGAAATGACACTTGAAGAGAAAGCCATGCTGGTTGTAGGAACCGGTATGGATGGTCTCTCTGATGCCGATTTTATAGGGAATGTCGATAAGCTCGTTCCTGGAGCGGCGGGTACTACCCGTGGCATACCGCGGCTCGGGATTCCAGCCGTTGTGCTTGCCGATGGTCCGGCGGGAGTGCGTATCAGTCCCACAAGAGAGAGGAGTAGCGATACATTCTATTGCACGCATTTCCCGATTGGCACGTTATTGTCGTCAACATGGAACACTCCGCTTATTTATGAAGTCGGAAATGCCATAGGTAATGAGGCTCTTGAATATGGTTGTGATGTTCTGCTTGCTCCGGCTCTTAATATTCACAGACATCCGTTATGTGGACGCAATTTTGAATATTATTCTGAGGATCCATATCTTGCCGGGAAAATAGCAGCCTCATATATCAATGGTGTGCAGAGTAATGGTGTCGGAACATCTATCAAGCATTTTGCAGTGAACAATCAGGAAACCAATCGTCTCGCCAATAATGCCATCGTTTCGGATAAAGCTCTTAGGGAGATTTATCTCAAGGGCTTCGAAATCGCCATAAAGGAGTCGATGCCAATGACGGTAATGTCTTCGTATAATATGATTAACGGCATTACGGCTTCAGAAAATGCATCGCTTCTTACAACTGTGCTTCGTGACGAATGGGGATATAAAGGAATGGTCATGACTGACTGGGGCGGAGGTTTTGATGCGGCTGCACAGATGAGAGCCGGAAACGATATGCTTCAACCGGGAAAGCAGACGCAAATTGACAGACTTGTTGAGAGTGTGCGCAATGGAGAACTATCAGAGGATGCTCTTAACAAAAATGTAAGAAGAGTACTTGAGATGGTGGTGTCCACACCGAGATTCAAGGGATATAAAGCTTCCAACAATCCTGACTTAAAGAAGCATGCCGAGATCACAAGAAAATCCGCAACAGAAGGAATGGTCCTTCTGAAAAATGATGGTAATACATTGCCATTGGCTCAGGAAATCGGTAATATTGCAGTGTTTGGCAGGACATCCTATGATTTCATTGCCGGAGGAACAGGTTCGGGAAATGTCAACCGTGCATACACCGTCAGTTTGCTTGACGGAATGAAAAATGCAGGACTCGATATCTTTACCCCCGTGGCTGATTTTTATGAAGGATATACTTCTGATTATCGCAAGCAATGCGATTCAAAGAAAAAAACTCCTCTTGAAAATTTCTTGCGAGATCCGCTTTCTGAAGAACCCGTGGTTGACAGTCTTCTAATATCTAAGTCGGCAGATAAGGCAGACATGGCGGTGATCACTCTTGGCAGATTGTCGGGAGAATGTCTTGACCGCACTTCAGCTGATTTTAATCTTTCTTCCAATGAAAGAAAACTTATTTCCGATGTGTGTGATGCGTTTCACCTGCGTAACAAGAAAGTTGTGGTAATTCTCAATATTGGAGGTGTGATTGAGACCGCGTCTTGGAAAAATATGCCTGATGCTATTCTTTGTGCCTGGCAGGGTGGTCAGGAGGGAGGCAATTCTGTGGCGGATATTCTTACAGGTAAGGAGAATCCTTCCGGTAAACTCCCCATGACGTTCCCCATGAAACATACAGATCACCTTTCCACTCTTAATTTCCCTGTAGACCTGGTTGACAGAGACTTGTTCCTTCTTAAGAACAATATCATGGGCACAGGTATTCTTGACAAGGATATAAAGGATATCGGTGAAACCACATATGATGAAGACATCTTCGTAGGATATAGATATTTTGATACCTTTAACAAGAAAGTTTCTTATCCGTTTGGATTCGGATTAAGTTACACTACTTTTGATATCTCTCAACCAACGGTGGAAGCAGACGGAGATTTGATACACCTTTATGTTGATGTGATAAACACGGGCAAGATTGCAGGGAAAGAGGTTGTACAGTTATATGTTGAGTCTCCATCTGCAAAAAAAGAGAGACCTGCCAACGAACTCAAGGGCTTTGTCAAAACAAAGCTTTTACAGCCCGGTGAGAAGTCTCGCGTTGTTATAACAACTGATAAATATTCACTTTCGGGATTTGATGAAAAAGAGAACAAATGGATTTTACCAGCAGGAAAATATCTTTTTAAGATTGGCACATCTGTAAATAAAATACATGTTGCGTTGCCACTTCAGCTTGCTGAAGCCGAATATGAGGTTATGGCTGATTTCTCTAAATAATAAAAATATTGATTAACTGGAGACCACCGGACTTTCCGGTGGTCTTTTTTTATTCTGATTTCGATGCGAAAATTATATATTGCTTTGAATGGGGATGGCTGGAGAGGTCTGTTTGATGTCTTCCATTACGAATACACTCTGAACAGAATCCAGCATGTCGAGCCTGCCGAGTTTTTCGGTGACAAATCGGCGGTAGGTCTTCATGTCCGGTACCTGCACCTTGAGGATATAATCAAAGGCTCCTGACACGTTGTAACATTCCGATACTTCCGGAATATTTCTGACTTCAAGAGCGAAGCCTTCGTGCATCTCGGTATTGATATGTTTTAGACGTACATTACAGAAAACAGTGAATCCACGTCCCATCTTATCCATGTCAACACGAATGGTGTAGGCTTTTATGTAACCTTCGGATTCGAGACGACGCACACGTTCAAAAACCGGTGTCGGCGACCTGTGCACGCGCTGCGCCAACTCTCTTACAGACAACCTCGAATCTTTTTGCAGATGGCTTATTATGGCAATATCTATCTCGTCTAATTCCTTATTCATAATGCTTTGTTCTGTTTTGTTGGCTCAAAATTAATCTTTTTAGAACAAACTGCAAATCTTATTAATAAATAAAATCAATTTATTCTATAATTTTACATGTCGTAGGAACATATGCTTTGGTATAGTAATTTTGTAAGACATACTCAGATGTGAAGGCTGTCAGCTACCCTGCTCTTATATCTCATCGCGAATAATCGCTATATAATCGATATTACCCTGAGGGGGCTGACAGCGT
>DAWBVG010000272.1:0-3206 GCA_052279865.1 Muribaculaceae bacterium | reverse complement strand
TTCCAAGATGCCATTTGCCTATTGCCCCGGTCACATACCCTGCCTGTTGCATCATCTTCGGCAGAGTGGGCTGTGATTCCTGGATAACGAGCGGAGCATCTCCCGGGAGGATTTTCACGTCGTTGCGCCAAGGATACATGCCGGTCATCAGGGCATAGCGGCTCGGTGTGGAGGTGGAGGAGGAGGCATATGCGTTGGTGAAAGCGACGCCGCCACGGGCGAGGCTGTCAATGTTCGGAGTGTGTATTGTTTTCGAACCATAGAAACTCACATCGCCGAAACCGAGGTCATCGGCGAGAATGACGATCACGTTCGGCTGTCGGTATGACTGTGGTTTTTCTGTTTTGCACGATGTGGCGCCGACGAGCATCAGCCCCGCCACACTATAAGTCATCTTTTTCATATTTTATCAGGATTGGGACAAACCATATATTTTATGCCCAAACGTAATAAATTTTTTTCAATTCCTCAACTTTTTCAAGGTATATTTCAAAAATATCGAATTTCTCGGTGTGGCTCTCGGTGTGGTCGGTGTTGAGGTTGTAAAATTCCTATACTTTGGATCTTGCATGACGAATCGTTGTTATTGATAAACCTTGCTGACAGTTTTTATGGAGTTTACTTTGGAATAAATTAAATGTATTGATAATCTGAAGTTTAAAATACGATATATTTACTTGTTGATTTACTATGTGATTGCTGGGGCGATTTTAGTGTGTAATTTTGGGCAGATTTTTTTGACAAGATTTCACGATACTTCATGTCAAAACGGATTGCCTTATACATATTAATATTGTTTTTGAATCTGCACATTTCCTATGCACGGAGTATGTCGGATTCTATCTGTCTTCGTTCGCCAGCTATCAGAGATTGCTCCGGCTCTGCCAAATGGTGTGTGAAGACCAATATGCTGTATGATGCCCTCGCAGTCCCGAATATCGGAGTGGAGTTTTATCTTGGTAAGGGGATGTCGGTCTCCGGTGAATGGATGTATGCCTGGTGGAAGACTGACAGACGGCATAGATATTGGCGCATATACGGAGGAGATGTGGCGCTACGCTGGTGGTTTGGTAGCCGAAGCCGGGTGCAATATCTTACAGGTCATCATTTGGGCATCTATGCCGGAATGTTTACCTACGATGTTTTATGGGGAAATAAAGGTTATATGGGTGGAGAGCCGGGCGAATCAATCTGGGATAGGATGAACGGCTCTTCCGGCATTGAATATGGCTATTCGCTTCCTATATCGCATTGTCTTAATATCGATTTCAATCTTGCCGTGGGTTATATGTGGGGGCGCTATCATGAGTATACTCCAGACGACAGCCATTATGTATGGTTGTCAACAAGAAATCGTAGATGGTTTGGTCCGACACGGCTTGAAGTATCGCTTGTGTGGTTTATTGGCGATAAATGTAAAAATAGAAGCAAAGGAGGTGAGAGATGATGTTGCGAAATACTTACTTCCTTATGTTGTCGCTTTTTGTCGGTATTATTCTTATGTCGTGTGACCATAAGGAACTCTGTTTCGATCATGCCCATACCGCAGATGTCAAAGTTAAATTCGACTGGAGCGATTCTCCATATGCCCATCCTGTGTCCATGACCTTGTATCTTTTCCCTAAAGACACGGGAGAGCCTTTACGCTATGATTTTGGAGGAAGAAATGGTGGCATAGCAAGGATACCGATAGGTTCCTATAGTGCGATATGTATGAATGGAGACACTGAGAATATTCTGTGTAGAGAAGTCTCTGCATCTCATACCTTTGAGATAACAACGAAAAGTGCAGAACTCTTATATCCGCTCGCTACATTGGGAGTGAGATCAGAGACTGCACCTCGGGCGGAAGGCACCACAACAGAGCGCATCGCCCTTCCGCCGGATGAGTTGTGGACATATTTCCATAATGAAATCTCTCAGGTTAATGGTGTGTTTCCCTCTGAGATAACACTAAAACCTAAGTTGTCGATATCTAATATAAAATTTGTCATTGACCATGTCGTCAATCTCAAATATATTTCCGGTGTCAGTGCATCAATTTCAAGCGTTTCAGGAGGATACATGCCGGGGATAGGAGCTCTTTCCCAGGAGATTGTAACAGTTCCCTTTGATATGTATGCTTCATCAGATAATCTCACGCTTACAGGTGAAGTAAGGATATTCGGACATTGTAACGGACCCAAGAGAAAGCATATATTAACTGTTTATGCAGTTCTTGCTGATGGCTCCAAATGGTATTATACATTTGATGTAACAGACAAGTTACATGCCCATGGTGATGGAGTGGAGATGGAAATAAGGATCCATGAGCTTCATTTTCCAAAGCCGATTGTTAACGGAGGTGGATTTCATCCGCAGGTTGACGACTGGCAGCAAATTGATATAAACATAGATATGTAAATATGGTTTTAACTCGATAAGAAACTACACATTTTTTAACTTAATTAAATTTAGATCAGCTATGATGAAAAAACTTTTTTGGGCGGCTTCTGTCGCTTTTGTCTTGACATCCTGTTCTAATGATCAGGAAGTAAGTGTAAACAACGGGAGGGCTATTGATTTCCGTTCCGCTATGAATGTGCGTGGCTCGGAAACTACAACTGCCAATCTATCGGAAATTTATGTAACGGCGTTGCATAATGATGCCAATTTTTTTGAAAATGTAAAATTCTCAAAAGCGGAAGGTGGCACAACCTTCGAATCCGAGATTAAGTATTATTGGCCCGCTAACAATGAGAAACTCAATTTCTTCGCTTACTCTCCTTCTCTGACAGAATTGGGTGGCACAATGACAATCAATAAAGATGGTCAGGCTCTTGCCGATTTCTCTCCTAAAGCTGAGATCAAGGATCAGCTCGATTTTGTTACAGCTGTAGCGGAGGGAGATAAGAGTAATGAAGCATCCGGCGTGGCATTGGCATTCAGCCATCGACTGTCGCAAATAGAGATCAAGGCTAAGATGACCAACGATTCTTATGTCCTTAAAATTTACGGAGTGCGTATGGCAAATCCTGTATCGAAGGCAACTTTTGGTATGGATGACTCAAAGAGTGTGACTCTTGGCGATACTAAAGCTGTCTATACCGTTAAATACACTACTCCTGTTACTTTCAGTGAATCAACTCCAATGTCCTCGATCATGGGGGATGCCGGTTGCGGGATGTTGATCCCTCAAACCCTTACCGCCTGGAATACGGAATCTG
>DAWBVG010000271.1:0-2533 GCA_052279865.1 Muribaculaceae bacterium | reverse complement strand
GATATATACACCAGTCGTCATAAGCGTATTCAAGTGTGCGTGCGGCATTCTCTTTTATGTCAACATCATAGGGCACATATCCTAGTTCGTTATAATATTCATGTCCCAATCTGCCGGTAGAAGATACCTCGGGGTGCACTTTGACGCTTCCGTTAACTACGGCGTCCCAGAGAGTTTCCATATCTTTGTCGGATACCTTCACCCCTTTGAGCCATGCATCTGCAACGACTGAAGCGGAATTGTTGCCCACCATGCAGCCTCTGTGTCCCGGACTTGCCCATTCCGGAAGGAATCCGCTTTCGCGATATGCGTTGGCAAGACCTTCCTGCATTTTTTCGTTCATTGAGGGATATGCAAGGTTCAGCAGGGGGAACAGACAGCGGAATGTATCCCAGAAGCCTGTGTCGGTAAACATATAGCCGGGTAATACTTTGCCATTGTAGGGGCTGTAATGCACAGGATTTCCCTTGTCGTCAATCTCGTAGAAACTGCGAGGGAACAGCACGGAGCGATAAAGGCACGAATAGAATGTGCGGAGTCGGTCAAGGTCATTGTCTTCCACTTGGAAAACACCCAAAACATCATTCCAGCGTTTGCGACCTTCACTCTTGATTCTTTCGAAATCTCCGTCACCAAGTTCTTTTATGTTTGCTGACGCTTGTTCCTTACTGATGAATGACGAGGCAACTTTTGCATTCACCACCTGCCCCTTGTTTGTCTTAAAGCCAATCACGGCTCCCGCGTGGTTACCTTCCACCATGTTTCTGCCCTCAGTAAGTTCACCGTTATCAAGAACAGTCGATGTGTAGGTAAACGGAGTGTCGAATACTATTTCAAAATAGTTTTTGAAATTTTCAGGGACTCCGCCGCTGTTTTTTGTGGTGTATCCGATAATTTTGTTTTCTTCGGGGATTACCGTAACCGATGAACCATTGTCCATGGCATCCACAACGATGTAGCTCTGATTCTCCGGGAAAGTGAAACGCATAGCCGCCGCACGCTCCGTGGGCGTGACTTCTGCAACAACATCGTGGTCGGCGAGGTATACCTTATAGTAATATGGTCTTGCCTCCTCAGCCTTGTGGGAGAACCATGAAGCTCGGGCGTCCTGGTCGAATACCGGAGTGCCGGTCACAGGCATTATGGAGAACTGTCCGTAGTCATTTATCCAGGGGCTTGGCTGGTGTGTCTGCTTGATGCCTCGTATCTTGTCTGCATCATAGGTGTATGCCCAGCCGTCGCCCATTGATCCTGTCTGGGGAGTCCAGAAGTTCATACCCCAGGGGAGGGCGGTAGCCGGATATGTGTTTCCGGTTGAAAGGGAGTGTTTGGATTGTGTGCCCACAAGGGTGCTGACATAATCAACCGGATCCGCAGCTGCCGTAGAGCTCTCTTTGTGGGAGCCGCAGCCGGACATGATTGCCACAGTGGCTGCCACGGCGACAAATTTCATGATTTGGGATGAGTTTTGCATTTTGGGGAGTTCTTATAAGTATTATTTAATAAAATTATCATTTGATGATGTAAAATTAAATATTCAGGTTATTAAAAGTGTGTGTATGCTTGCCAAATCTGTATGCAGACGTTGGTATATACTTATTTGGCAACGATTCAAACGTTAATATGAATGGAGTTTGTTTATTTTGCAATCATTCGGATTATAGAATCAATATCGCATTCCGGAATATTGTAATAAATTGAATTGACATATCATGAAACTAAAACATTTAAAACTTTCCTCTACTCCCTGTCTGCAAAGCGTGGCGGCATTGTCGCTTATGCTTTCAACGGGTCTGATGCCCCTCGTGGCGGAGGATAATGTCAAGACCACATTCCAGAGTTCACGGGAATGGCGACCGACGATCGATAATCGTGCGGATGCCGTGATGGTTTATGGTGTCGGAGGAAATCCTTCTGATCGCGGTGGTGACAGAAATTTTGAAAATCGTGTGAAAAGCTGGCGTGACCGAGGGTATACCGTGCACTTTATGACCGGTATCGCCTGGGGGGAATATCAGGACTATTTCATCGGTAAATGGGATGGCAAACCGCATCTTGACGAGGGACAGGTCACCATGGCAGGAGATACCATATGGCATGGTCACCTTGTGCCATATATCGTTCCGTCGATGAATTTCCTCGAATACATGAAAAAAGAGCATGTCAAACGTGTGATCGATGCCGGAATCGATGCCATATTCATGGAAGAACCGGAGTTCTGGGCGCGTTCAGGTTATAGCGATGCGTTCAAACGAGAATGGAAAGAATATTATGGTACGGAATGGCAGCCCCAACATGAATCGCCTGAGGCTACCTACCTCTCCAATAAACTGAAATATCATCTGTATTACCGGGCACTGAACGAGGTGTTCACATATGCGAAAGAATATGGCAAGAGTCTTGGCAGGGATATAAAATGCTACGTGCCTACTCATTCCCTGGTCAATTATTCGCAATGGCAGATAGTGAGTCCGGAGGCAAGTCTGGCATCGCTTCCATGTGTTGACGGATACATCTGTCTCTTATACACATC
>DAWBVG010000270.1:0-1584 GCA_052279865.1 Muribaculaceae bacterium | reverse complement strand
CCGCAAGCGCCGGCGGAGCACGAAGAGAAATAGTCTGTTTTCCCCCTCCTTTTATCAAAGGCGACACCTGTTCTGCTTCCAGCACTGCCAGAAGTATTCGCATGGGGTGCAGATCTTCATATACATCAACCTCCGGAGCCTGGAAAGTTGACAAACGACCAATAACGAGAAGTTCGGATTTGGAGTGTGTATGTTTACCGTGAAACGGATGGGAGTGCGTAATGATGACTCCATTGACATAGTGAACATGAGTAAAAGCTGTAATACTTGTCTGATATGCCACAAACAGCACCAACAAGCATACAGCTCCTATAATTCTTTTCATCTCTTTGTTCACGTTCCTACCACCCTTTTAAAATTTGCGACTGCAAAGATAGCGATTATTTTTCCACTTTTCCAAACAAGTATTCATAATCCCTTTTGGCGGCAGGCTCTACCCATTCTTCGGGAATAAATTTCCATTGCCCTAATGCATATGGCTCAATCACACCCTTTTTCTCTATATACTGCATCAAGTAATAACGCAGATCTTTATCTGTAGAGAACAAGATACGCCCTTTCAATTCATCTTGAGGAATCCCGGCTCCCTTAGTCAACAATTCTCCACCACCATTACCACGGTATGAATTCAGTGCTACTTTATACATCTTGTCCATAGAAAAAGGAGTGCCATCAGCCATACTGATAATAGTAATCTTCTCCCCTTTCGGTTTTGTTACATCTACCGTATATATGATGCCGGCTGCCGAATCGAAGTTAAAACTAAAATTCTGGAAAGAAGCACGATCCGTTGCACCTTCACGACGCTGTTTGCGGAACAATAACAGATGGTCATCAACTGATTTCATCTGATTCGTCCACAAGTTATATGACATTTCCAGCGCATCCTTCACCTCCTTACCGGACAGTTTCATGGTATAGAGCATGTTCTCATACTTATATAAGTTGAACATATCGCTCACAAACACATCCCCCTTGTTAATTTCCGTATCATACGACAGGGGCGCAGCAAGCGATATATCAGCATTGGTTATTTCAAGCTGCAACAAATGAATCAGGTCAATAAAGGCAGAAGAACCGAAATAGGCAGGACGCGTGGAAATGGTCTCTGTGAAGCTGCCTATTTTCTTGGATACAAAATCCTGCACCGCATTAAACTGGGGAGCAAAATGCTCCATGAAATCCTCACTTGCAGCATAATCTTTCATATCCGTCAAAGCACCGTCAATATACTTCTCTATGACTTTTCCTTTTCGAAGTTTCAAAGTAACATCTGCGTTTGCCACAACAATTCCCTTGCTTGCGGGATCCATAATCAAGACAGAATCTCCGGCTATATTTTTAATCTTCTTCAATTCACGGGCATGATCGTGTCCCATCAGGACGATATCGAATCCGGGAACGTTACGAGCTACTTCTACAGAAGCATTTTCACGATACTTACCGCCCATCAGCAATGCATCCTGTCCGGCATGGAAAATACCGATCACCAGATCAGGCTTCTCTTTTTCCCGGATAATCTTCATCCATTTGCGAGCCGTTTCTTCCATATCATCAAAGCTGTCTCTTATACACCTCTCCGAG
>DAWBVG010000269.1:0-5117 GCA_052279865.1 Muribaculaceae bacterium | reverse complement strand
GATGATGTGTTCATCATGGACTATAACCGCGTGTTAGTGCAATCGCCTGTCAAAGATTTTGTTGACAGATTCAAAGGTTTCACATTCGATTTGGAACGCGATGACGTGGAGTTTACGGATCCGTTGGTGGTAAACTCAGAACATATCAATAATCATTATGAAGTCTATACTTATGCGGATGAAGCGGATGTGAAACGAATGCTTGATTCCATGGGACTCTCCTATACGAATTTCAGCCAGCTCAATCTGACTCTTGAAGACGCATTCATAGGTTTAACCGGAAAATATTAAGACCCTGCTTAAAGTTATGATACGTCACCTGTTTTATAAAGAATGGATAAAGACGCGATGGGCGTTTTTCGCGTCTCTGGCAGTCGGAGCGGCAGTCATCTATTATATCTTCACGATGGCAGAGAACCGCATGACGATGCTCGGTGCAAAAGAGTATATGCTGAGTGTGCTTTACGACAATCCTCCAAAGATATATTATTCATGGCTTCAGTATATTCCGCTCTTAGGGGCTGTATGTATTGGAGTCGCACAATATGTCCCCGAAATTAAAAACAGAAGGATCCGACTCACGATGCATCTTCCGGTCGACAACCGTAAACTGATAGCAAGCATGGCTCTTTTCGGTCTCATGCTCATCACAATCCTAAACGCGCTTCTGTTCGGCTTTTTTGAGTATGAGAACCATGCCCTCTTTCCTGCGGAGATTACTCGCCCGGTAACAGCAACCGTGATCAACTGGTTTCTTGCTTCATATCTCGCCTACAATTATATCGGCATGACCGCAATGGAGCCGAACGGATACCGCAAGCTGATATATGCCGTGACAGGACTGATACTTCTGTCATTATATTACAACAGCGTAGATTTCCATGGAGCCAACAGCGGATCCACATGGTTTCTTGCCGTGATGGCGCTGCTATCGTGTCCGTTGGTGCTATTTTCAACTCACAGGTTAAATAAAGGAGACAGATAATATGCTTAACAAGATTATACGGATCATCGCAATATTGCTCACAGCGGTTGCCGCATGTGTCGTGCTGCCGATGATTTTCAATATGTTTTTCTCTCCTCATAGCGAACACCATGATGTGACTTATTCCGAACTTCTAAATGATTTCATCAGATCGGATTATGAATATCATAACGAGAACGGAAAGCTGTCGATGACAAGCATATACATCGACAGTAAAGGAAACAGGTACACCTCCGCACAGGCTGATTCACTTTGTCCGCTGGATAATGCGAGCCAACTGGCATATGAAGATAATTTTCCGGATTCCATATGCGGAAAAGCTGTTACGGCAAAGGATGCAGGCGATGCCAAATTCCAGATGAACGTGTCAGGCAGACGCCCCGGGCTTTTCTATGGGCTTTCTGAATTGAAAGATCGCAAGAGTGCAGTCTCCTCGAAATATGAGACCACAGACCTTTTCCGCATCAACAAGCATGGCATAGAATTTATTGATGCAGCGAGCAACAGCGTAAACGTTCAGAAAAGCGCTGCATTCAACTCGGCGTTGAAAAATCTTGGTTTCGAAGCTCCTGCGGCTATATGGTGGTCACCGTCTGACCGCACCGAATTTGAGAAGACCGGCTACTTTGTGATCGACAACAAAGGAGAACTCTTCAACCTTGCAATGGAAAACCGTGAACCGGCAGTAAGTCAGGTCGCATTGCCGGATGGTAAGAAAATATCTACTGTGAATTTTTCAAATCGCCCGGAATTTCTGGCAATTGTAGTAGCGGAAGACGGTTCATTCTATGTCCTGGATCACGACAGGCGATACCACCGGCTCCCCGTACCATCAGTAAAAGGCACATCCGCCACACTGCAGGCAAACCTCATGTTCCTGACCTTCATAGTATACGGCGATGAGGAAACATCCTATAATGTGATGGATTGGGATTATAGACCTGTTAAAAGCACATCGGTCAAAGTTAAGAAAGAGATTTCTCTCAGAGAGGAAATCGCGTCATACGTATTCCCGGTAATGATTTATCAGAACGCTACGCGCGGCATAAGGATCGTATGGAGCAATCCCCTTCATTTCATATGGCTTAACCTTGTGCTCGTTGCCCTCACATACTTTATCAGGAGAAGGAATGGATATCCCGTCAAAGATATCTTCTCTATAATAGACCTTGTAATAGTGCTTCTTTTCGGAATATTCGGAATGGCAGGAGTGTTTGCCATCCCGCAACGCAAACAACGTTTAGAAACTGTTTAAGAAGCTGGTAAAAAATAACCCAAGATAAAATTGTAATGAAAAAATTCAGCCATCTGGCATATAAGGAATGGATCAAGACAAGATGGTATATTGCAATAGCGGTTGCAATAAACATCGGCATCGCCTTATACATATTTTTCTCAAGAAGACATGACCTCGAGATCTGGGGGTCGGCTCAATATTTTGCCAATATCATTCTGGAAAAAGGAGTGGTGATCGGCAGATTCAAATATATTCCCGTCATCACGGCTCTGTTGATAGGATTGCCGCAATTCGTGCCGGAAGTGACCGACAAGCGTATCAAACTGTCGCTGCATCTTCCCATGCGCCCTACTGCCATCATTTATTCGATGGTGCTTTATGGTTTTGCTGTGATAGCTGCAATAATGGCTTTCTCCGTATTGTTGCTGACCATCCTTTTATCGGTCAACTTCCCGGCGGAAATCATCATCCCGACCTTACAGACGGCAGTGCCCTGGATCTTAGGGGGCTTCACATGCTATTTTCTTATCGCAATGATAGCGATGGAACCACTGTGGCGCTTCCGCTTTGTCTATCTCATATTCGCATATTTCGTGTTAAGACTGTTCTTCCTATCCTACGGACTGGGAAATGCTGTGACAGCCTATCCTGTGCTTATCACCATCACACTTATAGCGAGCTCTTCAATCATCTATACGTCTCACCGTTTTAACAAAGGAGAAAATTAATCATGTGGTCGAAAACAGTTAGAGTCCTCCTCATATTAACTGCCGTGTTTGCCATGGCATATTACCTTCCGGCGTTTTATCAGAAATCGGTTGAGAAACGCCCTTACAAAACGATGATATACTTCAGTGAGGTCTCTCACGACTTTATAGTTTCAAGGGAGGAAGGAGACACCATCGAAGCCAAGTCGGAGATGAAATATTACGATTCGAAGGGGAAAGAGCTCGGGGAGAAGGAATACATGAAACTTCTGCCATTCAATAATACCCGACGTCTGAAGCTCATGGGTGAATTTCCGGATTCCCTTAACGGGGTTGAACTCACCCCCGAAATCGTAAAGATGGTGAAAAGGGGAATGCTTATGGCAGAATCGTCGTATACGTTGCAACTCGATCCTCTTTTTGAATCGGAATCAGGGCACAGAGGCGTGAGACTGCCGGAGGATATGTTCCGCATCAATTCAAACGGAATAGAGTTCATCGATTGCAAAACCGTCAAGGTGAATCGCGAAAAGAGCGATCTCTTCAACAAGGCTCTTGTGGCAGCCGGCTTCGTCGCCCCTTCAAAAGGAATATATGGCATCCCGTCAACTATCAAAAGACAGGATGACGGATATTTCATAGTTGACAAGACCGGACAGCTTTTTCAGCTGAAAATGATAAAAGGGAAGCCCTTCGTTAAAAAAATACCATTCGAAGGAGAAATAAAGAATATCAAATGTCATTCATCAGGAGATCTGTATTGCCACATATTCACTACCGACAGCATCGTCTATGCCCTTGACCGCGACTATGATCTTCACAAGCTTCCGCTGGAAAATGTCAATGGTCGCTACATTCTCTCTTCCAACTATTTCTACAATACTTATAAGGTGAATGATAAAGACAAGAGCACGCTCTATGTGCTTGATCCCGACTATAATTTTGTGGCAAAACACACGGAAGATATCGATCACTACAGCGTTTCCGAGGAAGCCAGGATTGAAAGGAGTATCTTTCCGTTCAAAGTTATGCTGACTCCGGGCATGGCGCATTTCATTCCAATACCGAATCCGATAAAGGATTTCTATGTACTGAATCTCATTTGCGCGGGATTGTTCCTCCTCATAAAGCTTATCCGCAGGCGCAAAGTCTGGAGAATTGCTGGTATCGTAGACCTCCTCATAGTGCTGGCGACGGGAGTCTACGGTTTTGTCGCAGTCTTCGCATTCCCCGCCAGAAAATATTAATAAACTGTAAAACAAAATAATATGAATCAAGCAAAAGAAAAAAGACACAAATTCATCGGACTGTCCGCTTTCATGATAGTTCTTTTCACGATGCCTTTAGGGCACGCGGCAATGATCATCATGGAAAAGACACTTGGTGAAAGTTCGCTTACTCTCGCGGCATTTATCTTGGGACTCATAGGAATGGTCCTGGCAATCTGGGGCTTTTACATGAAAAAGGATTCCTCCGCCACTTTTGCCGGACTCTTCGGTGCGTTGCTCGTATGGACGGGATGGATAGAATTCACATTCGTCTATTATGCCCATCGATATGATGTAGCTCCATTGATTGAGAATGGGGAGATTGTGACAAAACCCGAGTATCTTATCCTCATGTCATCTGTGGGGTTCTGGGCAATCATAACCCTCTTCTATATCTTCGGCACCCGCACAGGCTGCATCTTCTATTCATGGATACAGAAAAAGTTGGGAATATTCAAGCATAGCGATTCTTTACATTCAACGGTTAAAAATCACTCCATGACCACATTTATGGAAACCAATATGCTGCTTTGGACAAGCTATCTCGTGCTGATGTTCGCCTACGACAATGAAGTGCTCGGTGACCGTCATCCCGTCACAGCCTTTATCGCATTCGGAAGCCTCGTATGGTCGGCATATCTTTTCTATAAACTGATGAAAATACAACATATCGGGTATGCTATCCGCTATGCCGTTCCTACGGTGATTATCTTCTGGACATTCGTAGAGATCCTTGGCAGATGGGATTTGTTCCGCGAAATCTGGATCGAACCAATGAAATACAGCACGGAAATGATCGTCATGCTGATCGTGATGGTTCTTTTCGTAATCTTCCTCTTCAGATCAAAAAAGACTACGCAAAAATAATTCAACTTTCGCAAGCGTAAAGTTGAAGTTTATAAGCTGTCTCTTATACACAT
>DAWBVG010000268.1:0-8953 GCA_052279865.1 Muribaculaceae bacterium | reverse complement strand
TGGTAACACTGTAGGCAGATCTGACATTGGTGTTAGATGGAATGGTTTTATACTAAACAAATGGCCTCAGGAGACACGCACCACTTTTCAGGGACAGGATATTCCTCTGGCGCGATGGGCAGATGCATTGTTATTATACGCCGAGGCTGAGACACGTCTTAAAGGTTCGGTTATAACAGAAGCTATAAATGCCGTGAACGATGTCCGTGCCAGAGCTGGATTAGGTGGGCTTCCGTCGAGTGCCATTGCGAATAAGGATGCTTTTTTGGATGCGATACTTATGGAGCGTGCCCATGAAACATTCTTCGAAGGAAATCGTAAGATTGATCTGATCAGATTCAATAAATACGCACAGGCAGTTTATAAAACTAAAGGCGTGATGCCGACACATCAGTATATGCCCATTCCCAATTATGCTGTTGAACAAGCAGCTTCAAGCGGTCATCACCTTGAACAGACATGGCATAGGGAAGGATGGAATCAGGATGTGACAGCGGCAAATCCCAGTCAAATTTGATTTTAGCTTAATGTATATGACATTTTGCATGGCAACATTTTATATCAAAAGGAAATGAAGAATATATATTATAAAATACAAGTTCTTATAATCGCGATTTCATCTGCGGCATTAATGTTTGCGGGATGTAGCGATAAAGAGTTGGCGTTTACACCGGAAGACAATAATATACCGGTGGAAACAGACGGAGGATACCTATGGGCATTCATGACCAATAACAAGTATGGCAGATTGTTTTATGCTCTTTCTCGAGATGGATTTAATTGGGAAACTCTCAATCGCAATCATATCATCGACCCCCAGTATATCGGACATCCTGATATATGCAAAGGAAGGGACGGAGCATACTATATGTTAGCTGTCCAACCATTTGCCCTGTGGCGTAGCGAAGATCTTGTGTCCTGGACAAAGACAGAACTGGATGAAGATATTTTGAATCGTAGCAACTCCATGGGTCTTTATGTTACCTATTATTTAGGCGCTCCAAAGATGTTCTATGATGAGGATTCGGACCAATACATCATCACGTGGCATGCTTGTCAGAATCCGGATTATGATGACTGGACCACGATGTCTACTCTTTATGTGCTCACGAAGGATTTTGAGAATTACACCGAACCAAAGAAATTGTTTGCATTTACCGGAGAAAGTGAGAATATGCCGACAATTGACGTGATTATCCGTAAGATTGATGGAAAATACTATGCACTCTACAAAGATGAACGTAGTCAGGAGATAGCACCATTAACAGGAAAAACAATACGCATGAGTGTATCAGACAATCTTACGGGTCCTTACAGCAATCCCGGGGAACCGCTTACACCAAATGATAATAACAGAGAAGCTCCGATACTTGTTGAGAGACCTGCTGGAGCAGGGTGGGCTTTATATGCGGAGATATGTGAGGGTTCTCCATTGGGGTATAGTCTGTTCATATCTCCTACGATCGATGGAACATGGAGTGAACGCACATTTCATGGTCCCAATGTCAAGGACGGCACATCCCGTCCAGGTGCCCGTCATGGTTGTATCGTGAAAATACCGGAGACAACATATAAGGCATTGGAAAGTGCATATGGTAACAAGTGATAATCCTATTACAAGAATATTATAATGAAAAAAATAATATACATATTTCTGTTGGCGGTATTGGCAACAGGTTGTTCCGACGACATTGACAAATGGACGAACTGGCCCTCTTGGCAGGCTCCGGATCCGATTACGATTAATGGAGAGGAGATGAACGAGACAGTTTATGAAAATTTCCTCGGAAAGACTTTGGCTTTAAAGACCGGTGATGTCTTGACTTTTGGAGGAATTGAAGACGTGGAAGGTATTCTTCCTGATGATTTCTTTGAGTATTCTGGAGGAAATGCCGCAAAATTTACAGGTCCAGACGGCACATATCTGTTGGATTATGATTCCACCCGCCAACTTCTTTTTATAGAAAGCCCCGGTGCGGGTTATCCCGATGCATTGTGGTTATGTGGAATTGGATGGGGACATTCCAAAGCAGGAGATGTTACAACCTCCGGCTGGAGTTGGGCTAATCCTGCTTGTGGATATTACTGCAAGACACTTGGAAACGGTCGATATCAAGCAACTTTATATCTGGCAGATGGCTTCAATTTCAAATTTTTTACCATCCGGGAGTGGGTTGATGGGGGTGCAACGGAGATTACAGCTCTTCCTCGAGATGGTATTAAATTATTGAATTCTCTTGAAGTCAGCGGTCATACCACTGTCGGCGATTTCATCTCTGGTCCTCTTTTCAAGCCTGGAGTATATACTCTTATCCTTGATATGAATGAGCATACGCTGGACGCAATACCAGCAGATGGTCATACTGTTGAAGTCGAATGCAAGATAAACGGTCAGCTTCTTGGAGGCATAGGCAATACACCTTCCATGCTTGGAATCGAATTAGAACTGCATGATGGAGATGTTGTGACATTTGAAAAAATGGGTAAACCCGACCAAATGCTGCAGCCGGATTACTTTACAAATTGCACATCAAATTCAGCTGTATTCTCCGGAGAAGACGGAACTTATACCCTACTTTATGATATGGAAAGTAAACTGGTCTATGTTGAGCAAAGAGGGCATGAAGGAAGAGTGTGGGTAAATGGTGCCGGTTTTGCCCATCCAAAATGGCCATATGCTACAGCTGCCTGGAGTTGGGATTCTCCGAAGAGTGCCATTATGGCGAAGACTGTAGCTCCCGGTATTGTTGAAACAACTCTTTATCTTACAGATGGATTCCATTTCAAATTCTTCCATCAGCATGATTGGGGAGCAGAAACAGGAAGTTTGCAGGCTTTCCCATATCCAACATCAATGCTTGATTTTGATTTCGCTGTTGATGATGCTGCAGGAGGAACCGGTTATGGTCATTTCACAGGAGATTTTGTACAAGGCGATAATTTTGTTCCCGGAGTGTATACGATTCGGCTTGATTTTAACAAAAGGGCTTGTATGATTAAAGGTAAAGTCGATGAAAGCATAATTGACAATACCACTTCCATAAATGGAGTCAAACTCAATCCAATTGACTACACCGGAAACTATAACTGGGGTAATCAGACAAACAGTTATCTTGGTGTTGATATTGATATGACTAAGAATGCGGAGGTAAAATTGATAGGATTTCCTAAGGCGAATATGGTAATGAATCCTGATTTCTTTGCTATTGATGGTGAAAAGATCACATGGAAGGCTCCGTCTGGGAAATACCGTTTCTCCTATAAGAAAGACAATGGACTTACCTATATTGAACCTATTGATAAGGTAACTCAACCGGACGTTATCTGGATTACCGGTCTCGGACTTGGACATCCTGTCTCCACCCGTGGTAGATTTGAAATCTCCGATTTCAACTGGACGGATCCGAAGAATTATTTCACACTCATGGGTGACGGTGCAGGTCATTACAGCGGCAGACTCTTCTTTGAGCCAAACGACGGGTACAGGATAACAGATGGCTTCTTCTTCCAATTCTACCCGGTGAAAGGAGGATGGGATTACATCCTTCCTGCGTTTGGAACTACCATAGTAAACCATAATGGAGCCAGCATAGGTTGCTATAAGGGCAGTCAGAATTATGGTGGGGAAGAAGGATTTACGTGTGGGATTTATTTAATAGAAGTAGACACCACTACCACACCTGCGACGATAACATTCACCAAACAATGATGATACCACCGCGCGGGATATCAAACCCGCGCGGTATAAAAATTGATTTAAAACAACCTTTAAAATATTAAAACATGAAACATCTGAAAGTTGGTCTATTTTTCGCGGTATGTTGCGCTATAAGTGCACAAGCTGAGAATAAGGACATTAAAGTCTACGGACAAAATGATGAAATGCTTGGAGAAGTGAAGAATGTGACTGACGTAAAATTTGCGGATAATCAGATAATGCTGGTTACAGCAAACGGAGAGATCAACTATGATCGCAACAATGTGAAATATTTTACATTGTCGAACCTCGGTACGTCTACATCAGTAGAAGTAATGGAGATGGATTCTCCTTTCATTATGATTGAGAGCGATAAAGTGGTAGTCAATGGTATATCCGGAGCTAATGCCTTGATTCAGATAGTTAATCCAGCCGGTTGCATAATAGGACAGATCAATGCCGTAGAAACATCATCAGTAACAGTTCCACTGAATGGATACAAAGGAATGTTGATAGTGAATATCAAGGGAGAGAAGATTTCTAAATCATATAAGTTCATAAGTAAATAATTGATATGAAAGCATATTTTACCATGGTTGTGCTGGCTGCAGGATGTTTTGGCGTATCAGCGCAGACAGCTTATAATAATGCTACATTTTCTAAAGAAAATGTGGTGACTCATCAATATGACGCGTCCTCCTTGGTTAAGATAGAAGTAACGGACCAAGGTCTCAGAGGTGTAAAGAGTAATGGGGATGAAGTATTCTCTATTGAGTCGGATAAAATCGATGCCTTACATTTCAACAAATCTATAGCAATAGGTTCGCTTGATATGAGAACTGAGACAAATCCGAATTATCCTGGGTATCTCCATGCACAGATGCAGCTGACCAAAGGCACTAAACTTTCGCTTGAAGGAATTGATATTGCCTGTGTGCCTACACACTTTTTCAATGTTACAGATGGCAAAGCAGTTTACAACGGTGCTGACGGTACATTCGATCTGTGGTACAACGATTCACATAAAGCCCTTTATCTTGAAAACCGCGCACTTACCTATCCCGATGTCGCATGGATTTCCGGTGGTAACTGGTGTCACCAAAACAATACCACTGTTCTTGATCCCAATATTTCATGGATCTTCGGTGAAGAATGGTCTGCCCCGGAAGCTGGGCTTATGGCTTATAGATCGGCTGATGGCGTTTACGAGGCATCGCTTTACTTAGCCAAAGGAGCTCAGGTCAAATTCTACCAAAAACGAGACACCAGTGCACCATTCGGCAGTCTTGAATATCTTGCAGGAGGTAAACTTGACATCAATTACATTCCGGATCCTAACACCGGCTATGGTTATTTCCCTGGTGACTTCACACTCGGATCCGACATTGATGCAGGCATTTATACTATATGCATGGATACCAATCGCAAGGTTGTATATATCAAGGACGGTTTATTCGATCCTGAGACTATTGCTGCTCAGCGTGCATATAAAATTAATGGTAAGGAACTTCGCGAGAAGACGTTCACAACTTCGCATGATGGTTATAACTTCTCAAATACATACCTTGTTTTTCCTCCCGATTATGAAGGTGGGAATGATGATGCTCCACAGCTTATGACTCAGGGACAGGAAGTATCATTTGAAGGCTTCTCGGGAGATCTCTCAAAAATGCTCCATCCCGACTATTTTGAAGTTCGCGAAGGCAAGGCTTACTTTACTGCTCCTACAGGTTATTATCAGATGAAGTTCAAGAAAGACCGTAATATTCTTTATGTAACCAGTCAAAGCAACGAAAACCACAAGGTATGGATTACGGGTGTTGGTATTGGCCATCCCTGCCAAAGCGTGGTTGCTTGTGATGCGTCTGGTGAAATGTGGGGTGATGATCCTGTTAATTATTTCACCGCCATTGAGAAAAATGAGGGTGAGCTTGAAGCTACACTTTTTATAGAATCGGGTTGCAAATGGACAGCCTTAGGTCCATTCTTTCGTTTCTATCCCTGGCAGTGCCCGGATCTTAATCAAAGTATTCTTAACGCTAATTCTGGTATCACTATTGTTAACGAAGTGGGCGAAAGCCAAGGTTTCCGTGCTTTGGCAGGATCAGAACGCTATGGTTTTGCCAATGATTGGAATCATCAAAATCCAGAGTTCACTCCCGGTGTTTACAAAGTTAAAATATCCGGTATTACTTATAATGATAACAATACAGTAGCATCTGCTACCACTGTAACATTTACCAAGGTATACCCCAAAATAAACTAATCTTTAAGGTAAAAAAAGTTCAGAAGGGAGAGGGGAGACTCTTTCCCTCCCACCTTCTTTATTATTTAGCAGCCTCTGAATAAATAAACTAACATCATGAAAATGCATCGCAAGTTAATCCTTTCTGTTCTCATATTGTCATTTCCCGATGTTGTCATGCCGGCAGGAATCGTCGATAGTCTTATGAATATAATGACTCTGGATGAAAAAATTGGACAGTTGAATTTACCCGCCGGTGGAAATATAGTAACCGGTGAAGTCCAGCATGTTGAATTGGGAGACCTGATTGATAAAGGTAGGATCGGTGGTTTTTTTAATGTCAAAGGTTTCAGGAACATTGAAGAACTTCAACGACGTGCCGTGGAGAAAGGACCTCACGGGATTCCTTTGCTTGTGGGTGCGGACGTGGTGCATGGATTTGAAACAATATTTCCCATCCCTTTAGCGCTATCAAGTAGCTGGAATCCGGAGGCGGTTGAAAAGATGGCGAGAATATCGGCCATAGAGGCAACAGCCGACGGGGTTAACTGGAATTTCAGTCCGATGGTTGACATTTGCACAGATCCGAGATGGGGTCGTATTGCAGAAGGATCAGGAGAGGATTCCTATCTTGGCAGCGAACTTGCGAAAGCATATGTAAGAGGATATCAGGGTTTGGATTTGAAATCCCCCACCACATTGATGGCTTGTGTCAAGCATTTCGCTTTGTATGGTGGTGCGGAGGGTGGTCGCGATTACGCTCCCGTAGACATGAGCATAGAAAGGATGTTCAATTATTATTTAAACCCATACAAGGCTGCTGTAGATGCAGGTTCTGCATCTCTCATGACATCCTTTAATTTGATTAACGGGCAGCATTCTACGGCTGCGAATTGGTTGACAAATGGAGTTTTACGAGATAAATGGGGATTTGACGGAATTGTTGTAACAGATTATAACTCATTGCCCGAGGTGGCTACATTGGGCACCTCAGGCTGGTTTGACGCAGGGGCAAAGGCTTTGAAAGCAGGAACCGACATGGATATGGTTTCGTCACTTTTTATAAATCAGCTCACAGATGCGCTCAAACGTGGAATAATAAAAGAAAAGGATATAGATGCTGCTTGTCGCAGAGTCTTGGAAGCAAAAGAAAAATTGGGTTTGTTCGATAATCCATATAAGTATTGTGATCCCAGGCGGAGCGAATCGGACATATTTACACCAGAACATCGTAAAGCGGCGAGAGAAATAGCAGCAGAAACATTCGTATTGTTGAAAAACGATAATGATTTGCTTCCGTTGAAAAGAAAGGGTAAAATTGCTCTGATAGGACCGCTTGGAAGAGCCGGAAATAATATGTGTGGCACATGGAGCGTACATGCTCGACCAGAGTTGCATTCTTCTCTATATGAGGCTATGCGTGATGCCACAAAGGGAAAGGCTGAGATTCTTTACGCCAAAGGCTCGAATATTTATGCGGATTCCCTTATGCAGGTAAATGCTGTCGGGACGCGTCCGATAGAATGGGAAGACAATGTTAAATTAATGAAAGAGGCTATTAAGGTTGCGAAGAAAGCGGATGTGATTGTCGCGGCAATCGGAGAGAGCGCAGATATGAGTGGAGAGTCTGCTTCAAGAGCCGAAATAATGATACCAGATGCACAACGAGAACTTTTGAAAGAGTTGAAAAAATTGGGTAAACCAATTGTATTGGTGCTTTTTACAGGTCGTCCTCTTGTGTTAGATTGGGAGTCAAAACAAATTCCCTCTATCCTAAATGTGTGGTTTGGGGGAAGTGAGGCTGCCGCTGCAATAACAGATGTTTTGTTTGGAGACAAAGCCCCGTGCGGTAAACTGACAGCAACATTTCCTCTCTCTATTGGTCAGATTCCTGTATATTACAATCAGTTGCCATCAAGTCATCCAGATCCGCAATCCGGTATTTTCAACAGATATGCAAGTAATTATATAGATATTCCGAATGAACCCTTGTATCCCTTTGGGTATGGATTGACTTATACAACCTTCAAATACGGCATTCCCGTGATTTCTAAACATGAAATTGGTTCGGGAGAAAAACTTACTGTAAGTGTGCCCGTCTCAAATATAGGAGATCGTGATGGGGTTGAAATTGTTCAACTGTATATTCATGATATCGTAGCTGACATTGCTCGACCTTGGAAAGAATTAAAAGGATTCAAACGAGTTGAAATAAAATCGGGTGAAACCCAGATTGTTGATTTTGAATTGTCAACAGATGATTTAAAATATTATAATTCAGAGTTGGAATATAAATGTGATCCCGGAGAATTCGAAGTAATGGTCGGACCTAACAGCCGGGAACTTCAGTCTCTAAAATTCACATTGTTGCTTTAATAATATCAATCGCCTTATTAATATGGAAAGATTCGGCTGCTATCTGTACCGCACCAAGAGCGGAAAACTTTTGATGATATGGTCCAGCTTCAGTCATGGTGAGTATGCAATAGGGATAGCGGAATCTGTAACCGGTTGAGTCTTATTCTGCATCAGCCAAACAGTCCGGCTGGTGCGGAGAGAGCAAAAATTTTCAAATTGAAGGACTGTGGAGATACTTTGGTTCTTGATAATAATTAATAGAAAGATGAGGAAGGTTATATGTTTTTTGATAATTGCCGGCGCATCATCCGGTGTAGCACAGGCAAACAAGACGATAAAGATTGAAGATTATGTTGGTGGAAGGATTGAATCCTGTATAAACAACAGGGTAACAAGTCAAGACACAAAACAACTTGTAGAGCCGTTCCGGCATTTGACCGAAGGCACTCGCTGGCAAACAGAGTTTATAGGGAAATGGATGCTTGGAGCGATTGGTTCCTATCGCTATAACCACGATGCGGAGTTATTGCAAAAAATCAAGGACGCTGCGTATGACCTTATGTCAACACAAAGGGAAGATGTCATTATAGACTATAATCAAAAACCTAACCGATTGACAAACATGAAAATATGGTGACGTAAAAATACATCGC
>DAWBVG010000267.1:0-6740 GCA_052279865.1 Muribaculaceae bacterium | reverse complement strand
CTTCAGGATTACTGACTGCTACCGTCAACGGCATATCAGTCAGCAAAGCAGTGGATGTTGCAGGAGGTTCCGGAGTAGAGGAAATCCCGCTTGACATAAAGTCGGATGTCATAGAATATTATAATATTTCAGGGGTAAGATGTGTCAAACCTGAGACCCCGGGAATCTACATCCGTCGCGCAGGGAGCAAGGTAGAAAAGATTATTATCAACTAATCAACAATACTAATTATGAAGAAACTCATTCCGCTGCTTATCATCGCAGCCTTCTGTCTCCCCTCTTGGGGTGTAAGTACCAAAAACCTGAAATACGTTGATGCGTCAACGCTGACAATGGTAAACAAACCACAGAAAGATGGTCCCCGTTTGCGCAGAATAGACACGGACAAATATCCTGATCTCACTTCGCGTGTGCGCCATTATCTTAACATGCCTACAGGCATGGCTGTAAAGTTTCGGACAAACAGTCCGGTGATCCGCGCCAAATGGACAACACTCGACACTCTGCGCCATACCAATATGGCATCAATTTCGGAAAAAGGATTGGATCTTTACATCAAAAAAGATGGTAAATGGCTGTGGGCAGGATTCGGAAATCCAAAGTTCAGAGGAACAAAACACGAATCCACGATGATAAATGACATGGACACAACCATGAAGGAATGCCTTGTTTATCTTCCAACCTTCATGCAGCTTAATTCTCTCGAAATCGGAGTTACTCCAGACTCAAAGATTGAATCTTGTGGAGAGATTAAGCGTGCTCCGGTAGTGGCAATGGGATCAAGCTACACACATGGTTCGGGTACATCACGCGCCGGAATGGCGTGGCCTGCCCAGCTTTCTCGAATATTAGGAGTTGACATTGCCAACTATGGTACAAGTGGACAGCAGAAAATGGAACAGTTTTTTGCCGACATAATTTGTGACACAGACGCCGACATGTTTATCTTCGATTGCTTTTCGAATCCTTCACCCGAGGAAATCCATGATCGCTTTGTGCCATTTGTAAAGAAAATACGAACAAAGCATCCGAAGACTCCACTTGTGTTCCTTGAAACAGTTGACAGGGAATGGAAAAACTTTGATTTGAAAAAACGTAAGTTTGAAAATGACAAGGAACAAGCGGCACGTGAAGAAATCGCAAAAGTCATGAAAAATGATCCCAATATCTACTTTTTCGAACCAGGATTATATACAGGTAGTGATCATGAGACAAGCGTAGATGGCACACATCCCGGCGACATGGGATACCAACGTGCAGCAATCAACATCGCTGAAAAAATAAATGCAACACCCGCACTCAAAAAAATAGTAGATGCTGCAAAATCAGCGAAATGCTGCAAGTAACATCCGTCTCCACAAAATCCTCAACAAATACAACATCCGCTAATCAAAACTTTTTATTCATTTGTACGTTAAAAAGTTAGAATTAGTTGTTTATTTCATTTATATATTGTAAATTTGCCATCAGTTAATAAACAATTATGACAAAAAATATAACTATAAAAAAACCTTCTCCCGAATTGATAAGCTTTATCAATGGGTTGAAAGAAAAAAAAGACCGTCAGATAAAGAAACTGACGGAAAAAGATCAGTGCACATTTACAATCAAAGTATAAATGGATATCTCTTTTGACATTCATAATAATGAGGGCGACCATATTAGAGTCGCCCTTTCATATTTTAGAAAGTCGCAAAGCTGCAATTAGTAAAGATCCATGATTTTTAGAAATTGAGGGAGTCGAGGGTGGTGAAGATGAGCATGGCTTCGGTGAGGCGGCGTAGCTCTGCAAGCGCCTGGCTGATGTAATACTGCACGGTTTTCTGGCTTACGCCTAAATGTTCCGCAATCTCGACATAGGTCTTGTGCTCATAACGGCTCATACGGAATGCCACACGTTGCGGCTCAGGCATATTCGAGATCATCAGGTCTATCATCTCAAGAAGATCGGATGTGGTTACAACCTTCTCTCCATCATAGTAATTCTCATTTCTGTCATTTCCAACTTCCGATTCATATTCGGAAACAACCTGCTGATGCCTGAATTCCTTGAAGATCGCATTGCGGGTCATCTGAAAGAGATAAGCCTTAAGCGATTCGATATCTTTCAGACTCTCTCGATTCTCCCATAAAGAACAGAAAATATTGTGAGTGATGTCATCAACATCCTCACGCACACGGATAAATCGATATGCGAAATTGCTCACCGATGGAGCATAACGCATATATAGAATGCCAAGAGCGCCGGTGTCTCCCCCGCGCATTCTTTCTATTAATTCATTATCCGAAACTTCACTCATATGAGACTATGCAAGCAGCTTTTAATTATATAACAAATTTAGCAACATTTAGTCAATTTCGCAAATTTTTGTAATTTTGTATTCACTAATCCTCCAACCAGATTTACTGACAATGTCGACATTCACAATACATACTCTCGGCTGCGGCTCTGCCAAACCGACTCTTAGACACCAACCCTCCTCCACTGTGGTAGACTATCGCGGCAACCTTTTTATGATCGACTGTGGCGAGGGCGCGCAGCAGGCATTTCAGCGTCATCACCTCAAGTTCTCGCGCCTCGGACATATTTTTCTGACTCACCTCCACGGTGATCACGTTCTTGGATTGCCGGGATTGATATCTTCTTTAGGTTTAGGGGGTGCCGGAGGTAAGATTGTGATACATACTTTTGCTGATGGCAAGAAAATTCTCAGTAAAATTTTCGATTTCTTCGCAAGAGAATTGCCGTTTGAAGTGGAATTCAATGTCATAAAACCTGTAGAGGCGGTTATCCTTGACACTCCTTCTCTCACTGTCCGCACTATTCCCTTGAACCATAGGATACCCACAGTAGGATTCGTCTTCGAAGAGAAAGAAAAACCGAGACATATACGCCGTGACATGATAGACTTCCATGGCGTTCCCTTTTCGATGATCAACCGTATCAAAGCCGGGGAAGATTTCATCAAACCGGACGGAACCGTGATACCGAACATCATGCTTACCACCGATCCTACCCCACCCCTCTCTTATGCCCATATCAGCGATACGGCATATATCCCCGACATTGCGTCAAAGATTGGTCCGGTAGATCTGCTTTTTCATGAAACAACCTATCTTGACTGCCATCTGGCGGAAGCCGCTCAGCGTGGACATTCCACCGCTCGCCAGGCGGCAACCGTGGCTCTCGATGCCGGTGCAAAAGCCCTCCTTACGGGTCATTACTCCTCGCGCTATAAAAACGACGAGGGCTTCCGTGACGAAGCCCTCGATATCTTTCCTAATGTCATCCTCAACCGAGAAGGATTAATCACACCCCTTGATTAATTAGGAATTAGAAATGAGGAATGTGGAATTCACAACCTCAACTCCGAATCCTCTTTTAATTCCTAACTCCTAATTCCTAATTCCCAATTATTAAACCTTTTCCTGCCGAATGCGCGGAGATTACTGGAGCGTATTGTGATTGCGCCGAAGCAATACCAAGAGAATACGTTCCTTCTCTGTCTACATAGCAATCGTAGCTTATCACATGAGTGCCTTTGCCGAGGAAGGGAATAAACAGGTTGGTAGAATTATCGCGTACTTCACGATACATCCACACTCCATCGCTCTGTGTATAACCGGAAATCTGGTCAGCCGGCTCAAGACATGCCGCACGTGCATCCATCACAGCGACATATTCGAGATCACGGTCGCACGACACTGTGAGTGTTACACGCACCTTATCTCCTACTTTCAAGGTGCCTGCAGATGCCGTGGTTCCATCCGCATCATTGTTGACGACATATATGTTTTTCTCAATCGAAAGTTCTGTAACCTTCGCGCTCTTCACATCCTTGATAGGCGCAACATACTGTGAAATCAGACCTCCCCATGCCGGTCCGGCACCGGTTCTGCGGATAGTAAGATTACCTTTGCCATTGGCATTTACATTCACTGTCACGCTTCCCGTAAGAGCCGCAAAACGGTCTATGTTCACTCTTTCACCATCAATCATTATTTCAGCCGGCGAAGAAGATACGGTCCACTTCGTTCCGGAAGCAAGAATGGCATGAATCACCTCTGCAGTTTCACGATCATCACCCCAGTTTTCTGTCTGTTTGGTGATGAGCAGCCACTGGCGAAGCTTATCCACATTCTCACTCTTTGGCTCAATCTCGGAATAAGCCTCAAGCACCTGAGCTGTGGTGATCAGTTTGTTCCAGCCACCGAATGATGATGAAAGATTGTCAAACCACATACCTTTCTCCTGCGATACCGACGCATATTGCCTGAGGGATTCAAGAATGGTTCTCGACTCCATATTGAAGCCTTTTCTGCCAAGCAATGTCGCAGCTGTCGCCTTCTCATAAATACCCATGCGTTTCCAGCCGTCTTTTACTGCTGCAAGACCCTTTTTCTCCATAGATGCAAAAGATGCGGAAGGTGTAACATCTTTAAAATTCGACCGCACATAGAGGTAATTAAGCATTGACCCATACGGGAACTTGGATCCCTTATATTCTTTCAGATCCTTAACCCAGCATGCATCGGCATATTTCACGGCTTTCTTCGCCATTGCCTCGCCTTCGGCAGGGAGATAACCCATATCGCGGAGCATCGCAAGATGGAGCAACACCCGCGACGTGATGAATTCCGAAGACTCCATCCCCGCGCACCAACTCCAGCCGCCATCAGCATTCTGAAGTTTCGCCATCTCTTTTAAGGTTGACGCGATGATTTCCTTGCTCCTGGCAGAATCCGCATATTTCACGAGTCCCTGCATCCTCAAAGTCTCGGAAGCGGCAGAGCGAACCCACGGAGTGTTGTTTAGAGCCACATTCTTCAGATCCTGGTTCTTCTCGAGATTGGAGACAAGAGTTGAGTCCACACTGTTTGCAGGATCAGCAAAAATCTTTATAGCCTCTACAATCTCGGGATAATCTTTCGCAAGTCCGGCGCCTATTGCGTTTCCGTAGAGTGAATAAACCTGCGAGAGGATATTGGAAGATTTCGGTTCCGATATATCGGGCAATGCCGTGACGACATCCCAGATGGGATTGTCATTATATTGCAATGTCACTTTTGCACCCTTACCAAACGACGGAATCTTCATTGAGAAATCATCCTGTCCGGGAGCAATATAGAATGGTTTGGATTCTATAACGGGAGTGCTGCTTGGATAAACCGGTATCACAGTCTGCTCGCCATCTGCAAAATCACCACCATAGGCATACACGCGGATACCTATATAATTGATATCGCCCGGCACACTGAAATTGGTAGATATTTTGGTAGAGCCGGCAGGTTCTACATTCTCCTTGGCAGATGCAAATGTCTTTATCACATTTCCTGAAGCGGGATCAAATATTTCAATCTTTCCATAGAGAGGCATTTCTTCGGTAGAATTATTATAAAGCATAGCTGCCACAGACACCTCATCACCCGTGCGCACGAATCGCGGTGCGTTCATCTGCGCCATAACCGGTTTGGAGGCAACCGCATCCATAACGCTGACGCCGCCCCTCATATCTTCAGTATAGCCCATTATCTGGAACTGCCAGGTGCCGTTGAACTGCGGCACGGTGAAATCAACCACCGCATCTCCATTGGCATCCGTAATCATTTCGGGCATGAAGAACGCTAAAGGACAATCCACCTGGCGCATCACCGGTTCCGGCTGCCTTTCAAGTGCTCCGCTACCCATTGCCGACTCCTGTGCTACGGCTCCAACTGCCATGGCAGCAGGCTGCTCTACAGAATAGAAAACCTCATTTTCAGATACCGCGCCATCGGCATCCTCAAGTTTTACCTCGTCGGTAACCGCCCGGCTTGTCAACACTAAACTGTTCAATGATTCTTTAGACTTGGCTCCTCTTATGCGAAGACTGCGAAGCATCCCTTCCGCACCATAGAGTTGAAGTCCATACATATCCCAGGATGGATAATCAAACCTCGTCACGCCTCCGTAAACTACCTTTGACAAAGGCACACGCCAGTTTCCTTGAATGTTGAGATAACCCCACTGGAAGTTTCCTTTGATGCCATATCCCATATTTCCAATAGGATTGAATGTCCACCGGAACGGCATCAGAGCATTCAGGGCTTTGTTACTCATCACAGCCGCTACCGGAATGCCGCCAAGCGCCGCGTTATCGAGAGTGAAGTTAAACTTCCAGTTCTCACGCGCGCCGGGAGCGATACGGTCGCGGAATGTCTGGGTCGTGATCTTTATGTTTTCTGTCTGCACCTGCGGAATCACAGTCACTGTCGTCATGTTCTGCCCGAAATCATGAGTTCCGGCAAAAGTGACCTTCACCCGATTATTATCACCCGGCACAGGTACCGAAATCTCCGTCATTCCTGAGTTGACCCGCAGCCAACGACGGTCGATAACCTTATCGCAATCTGCAATCTGCACGAAAATCCAGCTGTCGGGATATGAACTTCCGACCTTTATCTTAACATCCTTTGCATCCTTTGAAGCCACGATCCGATCCTCAGGAGTCCATAACGGAGTGGCATATGGCGGAACCTTATCATCCTGCCGAAATACGGTCACTATAGAATAAGCCGGTTGAGAATACTTTTCATCCTTGAAATTGCCGTCAAGAGAGAATTTGATTTTGTATCTTCCCGATTTCAGAGAGGCAGCCTCAAAGCGGAATACCGGTGATTCAAATTCTCCTGTTTTCACAACATTTCCCTCATTCTCATATTCACTGATTCTATAATACACAGTGCGTTTAACCGGATTG
>DAWBVG010000266.1:0-1979 GCA_052279865.1 Muribaculaceae bacterium | reverse complement strand
TCGTATGCCGGCGACAATCTCCATTTGCCCTGTTTGTCCATAAGGAAAGATATGTTCTTAGTGTGGTCATCATGATTGCGAATCACCACATTGAATACCATGCGCCGAAACATCTCCTGCGCCTGTGAATATGGCAATCTCAGTGCCCTCATCACGTTGAACGCCTGCTCATAAGAGTAAGAGCGGGGATTGCGGTAGTCATAATGAGCTATCCCGCAAAGAGTCTGCATATGGATTTTCTCCCCGTTCTGGCGGTCAAAGCGCTTAGTGAGAAAATGGGCGCGACCATTCTCTTCTATAAGACTGCAATCCGACATCTCTATGCCACATTCCTTTATAAGTTTATGAAAAGAGTATTCCAACCGACCGAAATTCTGAGTCTCCCTGAATCCGGCTTCGGCTGAGACCCCGTCGAGTTTTATAAGATAATAGTCAAAACCTTCCGGGGCTTCAATCTGTCCCGAGCGGACTTCACCTGTCTGTGGATTGTAAGCTATTATGGCTTTTGCCCTCTGTCCACCGGCAGAGGTGCCGAGACGTATGATTTCGGCTATTGCAGCCTTCTTGTCTTCTTCAAGGTTGGCACCGAACTCTTCTTTTTCAGATAGAGCCTCGCTTGCTATTTCTACAAGCGAGTCAAGTTCTATCTTGACATCCGGACCGTAAGGAGCGTCCATAGCCGGCTCAAACTCTAACGCACCCATGCAACGCTTGCCGAGAAAGCAGAGAGTCTCTACGGTGTTTCCGCTGCTACGCCCGGTGAGCGCAAGCCAACGATCGAACAATGCTCGTCCATAGGTGTCTGGTAACGAATCGGCAAGCATGCCGGGTAGACCCTTGAACGTCTCTCTACCTATCTCTGAGAAAGAATAGACCCTTCCTTGACGCACAGGCATAAGAATTGGCGATGGTTCAAGACCTTTGCCGATGAAATTGTCTGCATATTCAAAATATGCCAACTGGCGGTTGTTATCCCATCGAAATGTCCCAACGGGTTGACCGTAAAGGTTTACTCTTGCTACATCTACCATTCTGATTCCTCTGTATTAGGTTGTGGTGTATTGGATTGTGGTTTGGTTTTGTTGCCGCCGCTTGAGCGTTTGCGCTGTTTCTTTTTATTTGCCTCAACAAATTCAAAATATTCGTTTGGACTCATTTTCTCCTCCTTGATGAGAGGCGAGAATACATCCAATTCGCCCAGAACGCGAAGCACGCGCATCAGTGAATCGAAATAACTTATATCACCTTTTTCGATTTTTTTTAGAGTCGTCAGAGAGACCTGCGCCTGTTCCGCGAGTGAGGTCTGAGTGAAGTCCTGTCGAAGTCGTAGTTGCCTCACTTTCTGTCCCACTCGACGGCGTATTTCTCCGTCAGGTAACATATATACATTTTCTTCCATAGTCGTACTTACGTCTATTATGACGCAAATATAGCGATAATAGTTCAAACTACGACTATTTTAGTCGAAATATTTAATAGTATTTCCAAATTTTGTGGGATCGAAGAGCTAAATAACGGAGATGTTTCTTCCAAAACGGGCAAAAAGAGAATCCACGGCTGACTCAGCGAGTTAACCGTGGATTGTTTGTAAGTATCTGGTTTCAATCCATGTGGATTGCCCCAATGGGGTATATTGGGCTATAGTTCAGTGGGATTACAAAGGGGCTTGGTTATTCCCACTCGATTGTTGCCGGTGGTTTGGAGGAGATGTCGTAGACTACGCGGTTGATGCCGCGGACTTTGTTGATGATCTCGTTGGATGTCTTGGCAAGGAATTCGTAGGGGAGGTGAACCCAGTCGGCGGTCATGCCGTCGGTAGAAATCACCGCGCGAAGAGCGACACAGCTTTCATATGTGCGCTCGTCGCCCATTACACCTACACTCTGCACCGGTAGCAGCATTACTCCCGCCTGCCATACCTGGTCGTAAAGACCGGCTTCACGCAAGCCGGCGATGAAGATCTTGTCGGCATCCTGAAG
>DAWBVG010000265.1:0-3778 GCA_052279865.1 Muribaculaceae bacterium | reverse complement strand
TAGTTGCAGTTGCTCGCAACTGCAGCCTCGGAGTAAGGAAGAAAAATTTTATCCTTTGTTTGTGCTGCAGTTGCAAGCAACCGCAGCTACGTTCTGAGGCATCGTTTTAGGCGTGCAATTTTTATGCCGAATGTGACATTTGTCTCATCAATTGTCGTTTTTTTGTTTTATCTTTGCGATGTTATGGACTGGTTCCATCTCATACTTACAGATTATAGACTCGTCAAATGAAACTAATTACAACTCTAATATTAACCCTCTTCGCTGGTTCGGGCATTGCTGTCGCATCTGAAAAGTTAGACACTCTTTCGTATGCCTACGGTCATCAGTACACTCTCGCCACAATGGCTGGGAAAAACGATTTGATGCAGAGTGAACAAGATTTCAGGGATTATATCCGTGGTCTTGAAGAAAACATTCGCAATCTTGCTCAGATGAACGATTCTTCCTATATGCTGTCATACTCGCTTGGAGCTATGGATGCAATTTTTATGACGGATGGCATACATCATAAGAAGAAGGAGGATTTGCCCCCATTCCCATGTATTATTGCCGGGTTGCGTAAGGTTGGGAATGATAAAATTACTCTTCCTACTGACACGATTGCCGCGATTGATTTTATCAATCAATACAGTAAGGATGGAAAAAAGACTTCAGACCTTGACAAAGAAATAGAATGCAAGTTTTTTACGGCATACGGAATTATGAAAGCTTATCAGCCGGGTCTTCAGAAATATATCAATGAATTGAAACCGGGAACTGCCTGCATAGAGAACCGTAAGGCTTATGCAACCGGTATAGCAGATGTGCTTGAAGCGTATAGCGAGCCACCTAAAACGGCATACGACATGGGACGATCCATAGCATTATCGATGAGTTTGTCTTCAGTTGAGAAAGTCCCTATAAATTATACCTCTTTTGTAGCAGGTGCGAAAGCTTCGCTCGGTCTTGGTGAACAAATCATACCACGAGATGAGGTTGAGGAAATATTCAGCAAGCAATTTGAACAGCAGATTGAAGCGACTGGAGGAATTGATTATGAAGCCAATTTTGAAAAAATAGGTGATTATATTGAAAAACTCGAAATAGAACCGTTTAATCAATATAAGGTTGATTGGGTGGTAACAGCAGGTAGGGTAACAGAACAAGGAGCTGTCCCGTCAGATATTTTCAATAAAGTCATATCTGAACTTAATTGTTCTGATGAAGTGTTAAGCGGAATACTAATGGCTCAGGTGGGAGATGAAGATAGCCGCTTTTATGAAAAAGCATTGATGACAATCAAAAAATACAATCTGCCGAATGGCTACAAATGGTTTTGCGGCAGGATAGACGGTTTGCAGACAACAATCGGAATAATGCAAATCAAGTCTGAGTTTGTTGCCAAAGTGGATAGGGCATCGGTTGACATTGACACAAGTTCCGGCATGATAAATGTGCAGTGGCGTTTCGATGAGAGAGACGCTTTGAAATGGGCGGAATTCACAGAAGCGAGTATCGGTAAACATGTTGCGGTGGAAATCAATGGCAGATTCATGTTTGCACCCAGAGTCAACCAGCAGATCACCAGTGGCAGCTGTGCCATTTCAGGCATGTCTCCGGAAGAAATCAACTGCCTGTTCAGGAACGCTGAAAAGATAGTTAACCAAGACCCGGTTGATGCAATAGAAATAATTGATCTGAATTAGGGATATCACAATGCATGGAGAAGCAACGGGCTAAGATAATAGGCATCGCACGGCATCGCCTTTCGACTGATGGCGATGGAATCACTACGCTTGTTGCCGTTCATGGCTGTACGCTCCGTTGCCGATCTTGCCTGAATCCTCAGTCGTTAGGCGACGGCGGGCGTTTCCGCGAGTATTCACCGGAGGAACTGTATGCCGAGACACGCATCGACGAGCTTTATTTCATAGCCACAAACGGAGGTGTGACATTCGGAGGCGGCGAGCCATGCCTGCGTCCGCAGTTTATCCGGGAGTTCCGCGAATTGTGTGGGTCTGCATGGCAGCTCAACTTGGAAACATCGCTTAATGTGCCGTCGATAAACATCAAGGCTCTGCTCCCGATGGTAAACACCCTGATTATCGACATCAAGGATATGAACCCCGCTATTTACCGCAGCTATACGGGGCAGTCAAACGACCATGTCCTCGACAATCTCCGCCTGATAGCCGAAGCCTGTCGACAACACGACTGCATTGTCCGCATACCGCTGATACCGGGTTATAATACCGATACAGACCGCGAGACAAGCCGCAAGGCTCTCGAAGCTCTCGGTTTCAGCCGATTCGATTTATTCACCTATCAAATTCGCAAACATTGACTATGGCACGAGGAAAGCAGACTTGCAAGATACTGAAAGAGATACGGCGGCAGATTGCAGAGGCAAACGGCATAGAGTTCGTCATATCGGAATGTCGCTATAAGGGCGACTGTCTCGGCACATGTCCCAAATGCGAAGCTGAGGTGCGCTACCTTGAGCAACAGCTCCGCGTCCGCTCTCTCGCCGGTAAAGCCGTAGTCCTCGCCGGAATCTCGGTTGGTATGATTCTCATGTCAGGGTGCAGCGGCACAACATCCCAAAAACAATCAAACGAAACCTTGCAGGGCGAGCCTGCGACAACAATCGAACAGATGGTGGTGTCGGACACAATCAAGGAAGGCGAACTGCCAATGATTGAAGATTCATTTGCCATTAAAAAGGGGGAGATAGATGAATCCGACATACCAGTCGTAGGAAGTGTACCAGACGAGTCAAATTCGTTAATTGAACAGAGTCCTGAATTTCCTGGTGGCATAAGTGCTTTAATGCAATTCTTATCGTCAAATTTGAGATATCCCAAAGAATGGGATGAAGCTTGTATTTCAGGGAAAGTTATTACTAAATTGGAAATTGACAAGGATGGTAAAATCGACAATGTGGAAATAATACGATGCTCTATCCCGAATGAATTTTCTGAGGGTGCCGAAAGAGAAGTGCAACGGGTTATAAAATTATTACCCGATTTTATTCCAGCCCAAAAGAATGGCAATACCGTCAAATCGTATTATATATTGCCTATAAGTTTCAAATTATCAGACTATATGGAGTATTGTGATTGACTATGGCACGAGGAAAGTCCTTAAAGAAGCGACACTCCGCATAGAGGTAGAGGGTTATGACGAACCAGTTACAATCAAAGTCAAATATCCCAAACGCAACGCCAAGAAAACCATCAAGTTCAAACACAAAAAGAAGTAATTGTAATGGATCAAATTGGTAAATTTATAGCCTCGGCGGTTGTCATGTTCTTATTCATGTTCAGCCTGATATTCTGCTTCGACTCGCCCGACACGTTGACCAATACCCTATTGGTCTGTGCAAACGTGTTGTTTTGGGGAGGTATTCTCTGGCTCATTAACAGGAAAGGAGGCAAGCGATGAAACTGATATACAAAGCAAAATGGCCAATTGTCATATTATTTGCAATTACATTCGTAGCTTCTTTTGCAGCTTTTTTTGTAGGAGAAACAGCAATTGTCAACAGGTGTCTGTTGGTAGCAAATGTCGTACTGATAATGGCGCAGTTAGCAAACGTGGTTTATGCGTTTAGAAATAGGCATAACGATGTCGGAATCACATTGTTTGTCTGCCTTATCATTGGTATTGGGCTGATGTGGATAATATATATAGGGAGTTGGAATTATACTGTTAAAGCATTAACTTTAGGTTTTGAATAGCAACGCGATGACCGACAAGGAGTATCTAAAAATTGTAGCGGATGCAAGGCGTAGCG
>DAWBVG010000264.1:0-13085 GCA_052279865.1 Muribaculaceae bacterium | reverse complement strand
CAATGGAAGACGCCCCGTACCCTCCCCCACCGATCCTTCGGGGCTAATGCTCGAAGAGCTTTACTATGCCATGGGACGCTATCTGCTTATCAGCTGTTCAAGAGGTATGGATACTCCTGCCAATCTTCAGGGAATATGGAACCATTCCAACACTCCGGCATGGCAATGCGATATCCACTCAAACATCAACGTGCAGATGAATTACTGGCCCGCAGAGATAACGAATCTTTCCGAGATGCATATGCCATATCTGAATTATATCTACAGCATGGCTATCGAACATGACCAGTGGCAAGAATACGCCCGTCGTTCTGGACAAACTACCGGCTGGACATGTTTCACACAAAACAATATCTTCGGACATTCAGACTATGCGGAGAACTATGTAATCGCCAACGCATGGTACACATCTCATATGTGGCAACATTATATATACACCCTCGACAGCGAATTTCTAAAGAACAAAGCAATGCCTGTGATGCTCAGCTGCACCCGCTTCTGGATGGAGCGTCTTGTAAAAGACACTGACGGCACATGGGTTGCACCTAAAGAATGGTCACCCGAACATGGACCAGCAGAGGAAGATGCAACCGCACATGCTCAGCAAATTATCCACGAACTTTTCAAAACAACGATGCAGGCAATCGAAATTCTCGGAAATGACGCAGGAGTAGACAACAATTTCATTGCAGAACTCAAAGATAAACTTGAGAACCTTGACAAAGGTCTCGCAATAGAAACCTATACCGGCACATGGGGCGCTACAAGCAATGGCATAAGCGCCGGTGATCCTCTTCTGAGAGAATGGAAGAAAAGCGATTATACCGCCGGAGAGAACGGTCACCGCCACCAGTCGCACCTTATGGCAATGTATCCTTTTGGAGAGATCACCCCCGAAAGCGAATGGTTCACACCTGCCGTCAACTCCCTAAAACAGCGTGGCGACTTATCAACAGGTTGGTCGCTTGCTTGGAGAATAGCACTGTGGGCTCGTGCGCTCGATGGTGAGCATGCGCATACCGTTATCAAGAATGCCCTCAGACACGCCACTTCATATTCTCAGACAAGCGGTGGGGGCGGTATCTACTACAACCTCCTCGATTCCCACGCCCCGTTCCAGATTGACGGAAATTTCGGTTATACAGCTGCCGTGACTGAAATGCTTCTTCAAAGCCATGGGGGTAAGATCCGTCTTCTTCCCACGCTCTCCCCGAACTGGGAGGCGGGCAGTATCCGCGGAATCAAAGCAGTCGGTAATTTTGAGATTGACCAAAAATGGGCAGACAGCCATTTAACGGAAGCCGTGATTAAATCGGGAGCCGGGCTTGAATGCGTATTGAATTATAAAGGAATTGCAGAAGCCACAATCTCCGATTCAAAAGGGAATACCGTTAATCCTACAAAAATCGATGAAAACAATGTGAAATTCCCGACTGAAATCGGTGGTGTTTACACTGTAGTAATGCCCGAAGGATCAGGAGTTGCAGAAATTGCGGATTCCGAATTGCAAATTAGAATAGCGAATAAAATAGCATCAGTATCGATTGCTGGAGCATCAATGAAAGCTTATGACATAGCAGGATGCCTGCTTGCCTCATCGGAAGATTCTTCTCTCGATCTTTCTTCGCTTTCACCAGGAGCGGTGATTATCAAGGCAACAGCCAACAATAAGAATTCCGTAAAGAAATTTATGTTAGATTGATACAGCGGGAGAGCAAACGTTTGTTTACTCTCCCGTTAAACCATTTTACTCATGATTAAAGAAACCGTATTATCAATATCTCTTCTTTTGCCCGTTGCCGTATCCGCACAGGATGCGATCGTAAAAGTATCGGAAGCGCAGGAACCAATGGCAAAAGGTAAATTTGAACCAAACTGGGAATCATTGCGCCAATATGAGACACCGGAATGGTTTCGCAATGCAAAATTCGGCATATGGGCACACTGGGGACCCCAATGTGTTGAAGGCTCCGGCGACTGGATGGCAAGAGAGCTATATCAGGAAGGTTCCAAAGCGTATAAACACCATGTCGCCCATTACGGACACCCGTCAGAGGTTGGGTTTAAAGACATCCTTCCACTCTTCAAGGCAGAGAAATGGGAACCCGATAGTCTTGTGAAACTTTATAAAAGCATTGGCGCCCAATATTTTTTCGTGCTTGGCAACCATCATGACAACTTCGACTTGTGGGATAGCAAATATCAGCCTTGGAATTCTAAGAATATCGGTCCGAAACGTGATATTCTTGCAGAATGGGCGGCTGCGGCACGCAAGTATAATCTTCCATTCGGTGTAAGTCTCCATGCCGACCATGCATGGACATGGTATGAGACCGCACGTCGATATGACCGCAAAGGCGATAAAATGGGAATCCCATACGACGGCTACATGACAGCGGCTGACGGTAAAGGGAAATGGTGGGAAGGGATGGATCCACAACAACTCTATGTGCAGAATCATCCGCTCAGCAAAGGAAGCTGGGCAGATGGCATGTTGCATTCACAATGGGGTTGGGAGAATGGTGCGGCAACGCCATCGGAAGAGTTTTGCACCAACTTTTATAACCGCACTCTTGATGTGATCAATCGTTACAACCCCGACCTTCTCTATTTCGACACCACAGGTGTGCCCTTCTATCCTGTGAGTGATGCAGGACTTAAGATAGCGGCTCATTTTTACAATCATAATATGGCGACACATGGCGGCAAGAATGAAGCCGTAATGTTCGGCAAAATTCTCACCGATGAGCAGAAGGAAGCTTTGGTATGGGATGTTGAACGCGGTGCTCCCAATCAGATCATACCTCTCCCCTGGCAGTCATGTTCATGCATCGGAGGGTGGCATTACAACACTGACATCTACAACAAGGGCAACTACAAGACAGCCGAAACCGTGGTTCGTCTGCTTGCCGACATCGTCAGCAAGAACGGCAACCTTCTTCTGAACATTCCACTTCGCGGTGACGGCACATTTGATGAAAAGGAATATGAAGTCATAAAAGGCATCGGCGCCTGGATGGATATCAACAAAGAAGCGATCTACGACACGCGTCCCTGGAAAAAATTTGGAGAGGGACCTGTCGCAGAATCAGAAATCCCATTGAACGCCCAAGGCTTCAACGAAGGTTCCTACTCAAACATGACCGGAAAGGAAATTCGTTTCACCACCAAGGGAAAGAATCTCTATGCAATTCTACTTGGCAGACCGGATAATGACACAGCAATTATCAAATCGCTTGCTACAGAAAAAATCAAGCGTATTGAACTGTTAGGCCACGGCAAAGTCAACTTTAAAAAATCTAACGATGGCGTGCATGTTAAGCTCCCGTCAGAATGCGGACCAATACCTGTGCTCCGCATTCGTTAAGTATTACTCGCAAATTATAACGTCCTTACATAATTACACGAAACATGCAGCCGGATATGAGACATATCCGGCTGCATGTTTCAAAAGATACCTTCTTCAATTCTATTACTCTAAACTATACCGGGATTGTGTGATTAGCCCGGTATAATTGCCTTAATATCGCGAAATTTAACTAACTTTGTATTTGATATTTGTATTTAGTCAGGCTACTTGTTTGCCTATTTTTCAAAATGAATAATCGTATATTTATATCAACATATCATCTTTTCTTGGCGCTTGTGACAATTCTTGTTGCCGGCACCGTTTTTTCATGCAGTGATAATTCTGAGTTAGACAATACGTTCACTAATGCTGAAGTCATAATGAACCAAAATCCGGATTCGGCATTAAACCTATTGAATTCTATTAAATCTGAGAAAATCGTCGGCAACAAGGACAAAGCCCGATACGCTCTGTTGAAATCAATGGCGTTGGACAAAAATTATATTGATACTACGTCGTTCGATGTTCTCCAACCGGCGATAGACTATTATCTTGAGAATGGATCTGCCGATGAGCGGTTGCGGACTCTTTATTATCAAGGCCGCATTTTCCTGAATAAAGGAGACTATGATATGGCAATGCAATCATTTCTAAAAGCCAATGATTTCAAAAATGAATGTAAAGATACACTCACATATGCCAATATGCTTGTTGCACAAAGCATATTGAATTTCTCTTCATATCAGATGGAAGATTATGTTTCCAATAACCTGATAGCCGCCAATTTATATGACAAATTAAATAATGATAGTTATAGACAGTCAAGTCTTATAAAAGCGTTGGATGGAAGTATTGTATTGGGTAATCGACAATTATCTGACAGCATCCTGACCGTGGTTGATTCGCTTGTGGCATATGTGCCGGAATCACAGGAGGAAAGATCGTTGGTTAAACAAACTTATTTGATTAATTTCGAGCCAGACACAATCATAAAATCATTATTAGATAGTGTGTCAGATTACTCAACGATGGATGATGCTTCCAAACTTAATGTAGCTACCGGGTATCTGAAATTGAATCAATATAAAAAAGCTGATGACGTACTGAAAGGGATTGACCCATTTGGTGAAATCGGGAAATCGTATAGATATCTTCAACTCAGACCCGAAATCTTGGAAGCCAATGGTAAATATAAGGAGGCTTTGGCTGCCTACAAGGCATATTTTGCTGCAATTGAAAAGGAAAACTCCAAAATATATTATCAGAAAACAACAGTAGCAGAGAATATTCATGACTTAGAATTGAGAAATCTTCAAAAAATCCAACAAAAAAATGAAATAATATGGTTGAGTGTTTGCTCAGTGCTTATCCTGTTAATAGTCGTTGGTGTGATATTTTATTTCTATCGTGTAGGACGGATGAAACGAGTTGTTGCTGAAAGCGAAAAAAGACGGCTGCAACTCGAAAACGACGCACTCTTGAAACAAAACGCCGTTTTAGAGTTGGAAAAGCATACAAATGAACTGACCTCCGAGAATATGCGGTTGAGGATCGCACAGCTTGAAACAGAAAACGAGCAACTAAAGGGACTGTCCGATAAAGAAGATCTGCCCGATGACGTCAGAATTGTAATAAAAGAGCGAGTGGAAATGCTTAATAGTCTTTTCGCTGCCCGAATATTGGATAATAACACCAATGCCAACGCTTATGATGATTGGATTCGTCGAGAAATAAACGATAAGGAGCGATTTATGAACTCAAATCGTCTTGCGTTCAAGGCATCACATCCCATGTTCATAAAGTATCTTGAAGAACATGGATTGACAGAATATGAAATAAACTATCTTTGTCTATATGCAATCGGGCTCAAAGGTAAAGAAGTTGGAAACTATATGCAACTACGCCGACATTATAATATAAGCAGCGAAATCAGAGGCAAACTCGGTATTGACGAACACGAAACCAACATCAGCATATATATCCGGAAACTCTTGAAAAGGCTCTGATTCCTCATTTATGTGCTTCCCGTTAAACTTTCGGAGAGGCTACGCCAAAACAGCTCAATTCGCAACCGGTAATTAGCTCATCCAGCGGCAAATAAAAATTGTCGCTGTTAAACTTTTTGTCTTGCGTGGAAACTTTATGCTTACTAATTTTGCTCAAATGTTATAGATATATGAAGCAGACATACTTATTGTTGGTAATGATAGCAACACTATCCATAAGCGCTTACGCTAAAAAGCATAATCCCGATTATCCTCGGGCAGAAATCAAGGTAAGCTACAATTACCATGAAGAATTTATGCGAGGCAATGTGGAATATGCCGAGCATGATATCCCTATGCTCTTACTCGCTAATTCAAATCAGTCCAAGTTCTACAGCCCCCATACTGAGTATAAGGATTCACTTGAATCCACTCCTTCCGGAAGGGCCAAGGCAAAACAGATATTTGACATCGCCATGACGAAATACATCGAATCAAAGGATGAGAGTGTCATGAATTCTGTTGTTTACCACACATTTATATATGTATTTAAGGACAATAAACTGGAGAAAATGACAGTATATGACAAAGCAGGGATAACAGAAAGAGGCGTATACGAAGAGCCATATTCCGAACTCTTATGGGAAATAGGCGATTCCACAAAGATAGTTTTGGGATATGAATGCATCAAGGCATCGGCTTATTACCACGGCCGGAAATGGACAGCCTGGTTCGCTCCGGAAATTCCGATACATGACGGTCCGTGGAAACTGCGCGGACTTCCAGGACTTATTCTGGAGGCCACAGATTCGACAGGTCATCACAGTTTTGTTGCTGACGGAATCGAAGAGTCAATGCAGCCGATGTATCCTATATACAGCAAAGAGGAATATGACGATATGAGTCGGCTCGACATGCTTCGCAGTCTGAGAAATTACCGGGACAATTCTCACGCGATGACTAAAGCGGCTACAGAAGGTATGCTCGACCTCGGACCTGACGCCCCAACACAGACAGAATACGATTACCTTGAAACAGATTACAGATGATTATGAAAAGATTACTGATATACATTTTTGTGGCATCCGCCTCAATGATAGCTTACGCAAACAAGTGGGTAAAGGATGCTGAGCCAGCAATACTGGAAGTGCATTATACCCGAACGGAGGTTTACGATACGACCAAACGGGATTCGCGCTTTTTCAAAGACCCTGTAATACTTCGCATCGGGAAAGACAAGTCAGTCTTCTGTGGTACTAAACGATTTTGGAAAGATTCCATTATGGCAGTTGATCCATCCACATTCTGGGAAATAGACCGAGCAAGGGTGATGAGCGACAAAAGAGATGACTCACAGTTATTGTCCGGTCACTATTGGAGTTATATCTACAAGAATATCCCTGATGGGAAAGTTACAGAGCGGGATTATTTCGATATGGAGCGATGGCAATATACCGAGGACTGGGAAAAACCTGAATGGGAAATATCGGATGAGTCGAAAGAGATAATCGGATATCAGTGCTTCAAAGCCATTGCCGATTATCGGGGACGCAAATGGACAGCATGGTTTGCCCCGGAAATACCTGTGCAGGAAGGTCCGTGGAAACTTTGTGGACTTCCCGGCCTGATTCTTGAGGCATACGACGATAATGAGGAGTATCACTTTGAGGCAGATGGACTGGTGCTGAATCCAAACTCGGAGGTCGGAATTTTCACTTATAACGACCGTCGGGGTCGCACTACCGTGACCCGCGACAAGTTTTTCAACAACTGGTGGAAATACAGGCACTCCAATTTCGGCGCAAAGATGAATGCTGCTTTTGGTGTAGGACCCAAAGCGACTCCGGGAGACAACGAATCGAAAATGATACATGGCGACAGAGAGGAAACAAATTATCCCCACAATCTATGATTCGAGTTGTCGCATATCTGATTTTTCTCTTTGTAGCGGTCGGTGCCGTTGCACAGGTTAATGTGACCGGCATAGTCATTGACAGGGAGACCAGTGAGCCTCTTGCCGGGGCATCGGTTATAGTCAAGGGCACTGACGGCAAGATAAAGAAATTTGCCTCATCAAAGTCTGATGGAGGTTTCGCTATTACTATGCCGTCGGTGAATGGCTGCCGTCTGGAAGTTTCCATGATGAGCTTCGCCAAGCAATCCATTCCTCTTGACAGCGTAAGTTTCCCCTTTACCGTATATATGGAACCGGGAACCACCTTGCTCAAGGAGGTTACTGTCAAGGCTGATCGCATACGGGAACAGGGCGACACCATCACCTACAATGTCGGCAGCTTTGCCCAACAGCAGGACAGATCCATCGGCGATGTATTGAAACGTATGCCCGGCATTGATGTAGCCAACAATGGCAAGATCCAGTATCAGGGCGAGGACATAAACAAATTTTACATCGAAGGCTCCGACCTGCTCGGAGGCAAATACGGCATAGCCACCAACGGCATAAGCCATGAGGATGTGGGTGCGGTCGAGGTGATGGAGAACCATCAGCCTATGCAGGTACTGTCGGGAATATCGTTTTCCGACAAGGCGGCTATCAACCTCAAACTGAAAAACAAGGCGAAAGCCACGTGGACTTTCCACGGCGATGCCGGAGGTGGATGGTCTTGGCAGCCCGAAGGTGCGATATGGGACGGTGAGCTGTTTGCAATGGCAGTAATGCCCGGATTTCAGAACATAACCACCATGCGCACCAACAATACCGGCGAGAACCTTTCATCGTCAAGTACCGATTTCTTCGCGAACCATCGACAGACAGGACTCAGCCAATACGTTGGAGTCGGACTACCCGGTGTGCCGTCATTAAACGACAAACGGACTCTGTTCAACCGCTCCTTTCTCGTATTGACCAACAGCCTGTGGAAATTCGGACGCGGAGAGTTCAAGGCAAATTTAGACTACTCTTTCAACCGTGTCGAGGCGGCAGCCGAGAATATAACCACGTACTTTCTTGAAGATGGTAACCGCATAATCACCGAAAACCGAAGCGGCAGGGAACACAGCCACTCTCTGAGCGGCAAGTTCATCTATGAGCTTAACCAGAAAACGTCGTTCATCAACAACACGCTCCAGACAAACATAGACTGGGATGATGTAAGCCTCACTACAACCGGATCTTTACCCAACAGTCAGTCTGCCAAGTTGCCGGATTACTATGTCAGCAACAAATTCAAGATGATAAAACGCTTCAAGGGTAAACATTTGGTGACATTCCAGAGCGTGAACGAATTGGAATCCCTACCACAGGCGCTGAATCTCGATATGAACAGTCAGCAGTTTCATCAGCATATCTCTGATCATGCCCTCTATACTCATGAGAGCGCGGCTTACGCCTTCAACATAAAGGGGGTGACGCTGAGCCTTGAAGGTGGCATAAAGGGCTATCTCCGTTCTATGGATTCGCAATTGCCCCCAAACATAGACAATCTGCCGGAGGAACTTCCGGGATTGACTAAAAATGTGGTCAATACCAACTATCTCACTGTATATGTAACACCAGAGTTTGAATACTGGGTGCGTCGGGTAAATCTATCGCTCGAGCTTCCCATCAGTTACGCCCATTATTCTTTCGACAAGGCAATTGCAAACCGCGACGAGGTCTATTTCTCCCCGTCGCTCAGTTTCAACTGGAAGCCGAACAACCGCTTTTCTGGCACCTTGCGCGGAGGCCTCGGACGCTCGCCAATGAATCTCAACCTTATCCATCCCGGTCTCATAATGACGAACTACCGCACGCTGAAAAGCGGTGTAGATGATTTCTACAACTCATCGTCGCAGAACGTGTCGGCTAGTTTCAGCTACAAGCATACCCGCCACGGACTGTTTGCCAACGGACGGGTGATGCACTCGTGGTCTCACGTTCCATACACTATGGCGCAGCAGCTTTATGGTAACTATGTGGTTTATAGCTATGCCGACGCCAGGAACGACGGCAAAATGCTTATGGCTATGGGCAACATCGGCAAGACCCTCGACTTCATGCGCGGAAGCTGTAATGTCAACGGTTCGTTCAGCCGCAGTGAATCTCATCTGCTCTCGCAACAGAGATCTGTCAATTCAGTTAGTACCGGTTGGAGTGTGGGTGGCAAAATCAACGGAAATCCTTGCCGCTGGTTCAACTTCGACTACCGGATAGACTATTCTGACAGCCGTCTGACGATGAACGGTCTGAGCGAGTCGTGGCTCTCGACAATGGAGAACGAGTTGAGCCTTACTTTCATCCCTCACCAGAAATGGCAATGGACCGTCAGCGGCGAACATTACCGCAATGAACTGACCGAACATAATTATAAAAACATAGTGATGCTTGACACCAGACTGACCTTTCAGCTCAATAAGAAAATAGAGATTGCAGCATCACTCACCAACATACTCAACAAACAAAGCTACAACTACACCACCTACTCGCAACTCTCTTCATTCGAGAGTCGGCGACAGCTCCGTGGCCGTCAGCTTCTATTTTCTATAACTCTCAGAAAATGAAAAAGACCTTAACTTTTATATTTACTATGCTGTCTGTTTTTCTTGCTTATGGACAAGGAAACGATACAGGCAAGATTAAAGCGAATTACGATGAACGTATCGAACTGTTGAGCATACTCTGTCATCTTGCAGGTTATCAAGAATACAATATGGGCATGGGTGGAGATTACACAACAGATATTGACAGATATTTTGCATCGGTAAAGAATCACCCCGCCGTAGAGATGATGGATCGCCTCCGCAAGTATAACGGCATCTCTTTTGATTCGCCTATGGCGTTTGCCATCAATCTTGCGAAAGCGGGGGATAATTTTATTCTTGCCAACGACACTGTGGCTCCTGAAAGGCGTTGGATGGGAGTTGATTTGAAAAAGGCAGCTGCAACAATCTCAGATTTCTATGCAAAAAGCAATTTCTCAAACTTCTTTGATTCCCATAAACCGTTTTATGAGAAGATTTGTTCGCTTTTCAATTCCAATGTTATTTCCAAGTTCAATCAGAACTGGTATGAACAGTTTTATGGTATGCCACCGACAGACAATTTCGAGGTTGTCATAGGCTTCACCAATGGAGGCGGTAATTATGGTCCGTCGAGTCAGTTGCAGGGACAGTCCCGGAATGTGTATGCCATTATAGGTTATGCGTTGGATGATAACGGAGAGCCATATTATATTTCAGATCCTGAAATGTATCTGGGCACACTGGTACATGAGTTTAACCATTCGTTTGTCAATCCTCTTGCAAATAATCCTGAATTTACTTCCGGAATTGAATCTGCTGGAAACGCAATGATACCGTATTGTCGGAAAGTCATGCGCAAAAATGCATATTCAACATGGCAGAATCTCGTAAATGAATCTATTGTAAGGGCATCTGTTATCATGTATCTGTTGGATAATGGTGCGACAGAGGAAGACATACGCAGTAGCGTAATAGAAGAAATGTCAACAGGCTTTTATTGGACTCCCGACCTGGTAAAATGTCTGCAATATTACGCAGCGAATCGCGACAGATATCCGACAATAGAATCCTATTATCCGGAGATTATCATGTTTTTTCAAAATTATGCTAAAAACAACATGGATAAAATAGACGCTATTTTCTCCGCAAATAAATATTTCAATAATGAATAGACTAATCATATCAATCATCATGTGCCTTGTGGCAATAGCTGCTGCATCAATTAATGCACAAACCAGAATTGTGCAAATGATGGAAGGCGAAATAAGAGCCGGACTTACCACCCCGCTTGGTGGCTATCATACAGGCAAAGCTGAGGTAAGTGCTTCCCTCGGTATTGAGGGGAGATACAATTTCAAAGGAACGCCGTGGGATTGTGGGCTGATGCTCGATTTATCCACCGCTCGCAGAGGCTATGAACATCTTTACAACGATGGATATGACCGTTGGCAAAGTAACCGTACTTTGGCGTTGGCGGCAACAGGCGAGTACAACTTCCGTCAAGGAACTAAAATTAATCCCTTTGTAGGAGCTGCGTTAGGTGTTGCTTTCAACGATGTTGTTGGCGACAAGTATTTTCCAAGTAAAGGAGCTTCAATGATTTTCGCTCCTCGAATCGGTGTAGAATTTCTATATCATATTCGATTGATGGGGCAATTTAATATTTGCCGTAAAGGGTACAATAATTTTAGTATTACGCTTGGATTTGTTCTTGGTGGCAGACCTAAAATCAATAGTGTTGTCGATTGTTACCATTAACTTCAAAAAGCTGTTCAATCTTAGCTGATTTTTTTGTAATTTTGCAGTGTAAAAAATCTAATGAAGTGAACACAATTAATAGTTATTCAGAAATCAAATCATCAAAAAAAGAAAAAGTAATTTCATTCTTGTGGCAGCATGTGCTGCTAATCGGTTCTCTCTTCCTTATGACTTTCGGGGTGGCATTATGCGTCCGTTCCAACTTCGGAAGTAGTGTGATATCATCAATTCCTTTGGCGATGACACTTGCGGGAGAAACAGGTAAAGCTCCGGCTCTTTCAATCGGAGAATATACCAACCTTATGAATATCGTTCTGGTATTCGGGCAGATACTCATTCTTCGCCGACGCTTTGAGAAGGTACAGTTATTTCAGTTAATAATCGGCTTCCTTTTTGGTTTTCTGCTGGATGTCAACATGTATGTGACGTCTCCTGTGGTATGCGACACTCTTCCTACAAAAATCGCAGCACAAATTGCCGGCTGCATAATCCTCGGAATTGGAATCGCTTTTGAAATCCGTTGCGGTTCGATCACTATGCCGGGAGAGGGATTTCCGGCTGCTATCAGCAAGGCAACCGGCACTCCTTTCGCAAAAGCAAAAATATGTGTCGACATATCTCTTGTGGCAATAGCTGTGATTCTCGGTTATTTCTATTTTAACAGATGGCTCTGGAACGTTGTTGGTCCGGGTACACTGTTTGCAATGTTTTTTGTCGGGATTGTAGTTCGGTTCTTTGACCGGCGTTTAGGATGGTTTGACCGTTTGCTACATTATCGTCCCGGCTTTCGCCGCTATATTTTCGGACTCGCACGTTACCTTCATTCCCACAATCGCTTCTGATTTCGTGTTCAGTTTCATGTTCCATTTTCAAATTAGAGTTCTAAATTTCGATTTACCGAACGGAGTTCGGCAAGGTGAAAGGTTATAGGGAATAGGTTAAAGGATGATTGGCACGCCTCAAAAATCGGAATCGACATATTATTAGACCCCAAGGCGCGAAGGGCGAAGCTGATTCAAATTGTCACGAAAATATTAACACAGAGTAACAGAGTAACAGAGGTTTAGCTGAAAAATCATGCTGAACTTTTCAGGCGCAGAGGGTCTTAACGACCTGACGGAGGCACAGAGATTGATTCGGAAATGTGAAATGTTAATGGATCAATTCGCAATAGTATGATGATATGTGGCACTCTAACTTTGTGCCTCTGTCAGCATCGCCAGATGCCTCTGCGCCTTTCTTTAAAATTTCACATTACTCATTTTACATTGAACATTAATAAAACCTCTCTTCCTCTGTGCCTCTGTGTTTAAATTGTTGTATCAAAACATTTTAAGCCATTATATCGAAAACTCATATACTTCGCTTCTTCGCGTTTAGATTTTATGACAGTAATCGGTGAAGCACGTTTGACAAATTTGTATCGAACGGTGCCTCAAATCGTAGCTGCTTGTGTGTGCCGGTCTCCTGCTTGCTCGCTACTGCAGCCTCGCGGCAAGGAAGAGGATTTTTATCCTTTGTTTTTGCTGCAG
>DAWBVG010000263.1:0-4514 GCA_052279865.1 Muribaculaceae bacterium | reverse complement strand
CCTCTTGAACATCAAAATCATTAGCATTAAGCATCTTGAGGTTTACATCATAACCGGCTTCGTCAAAGAGTTCCATGAATCCTTTAACTGCTGTAGCATGACGTTTGGCAAGCATTCCCGAGACATTTTCTGCTACAAAAAACAACGGTTTTTTATCCCGGAGTATTCGGATATACTCGTAAAACAGCTGTCCGCGAGCGTCTTCAATACCCTTTAATGTTCCAGCCTCACTCCATGACTGACAGGGGGGACCTCCAATAATCCCTGCAATATTATCGGGAAACCTGTCAGATGATATGTTGCGTATATCACCTTCAATCAGGTTTACGTCCGGAAAATTAGCTCTGAACGTAGGACATATTTTCTTATCATATTCGTTTGCAGCCACAGTGTGGAAACCTGCATTATGAAAACCGAGATCAAGACCTCCTGCTCCTGAAAAAAGACTTATTAGTCGCATTTATGTAAGAAAAGAAAGAATTTAACTATTAATCATATAGGAATACTTAGCCTACCTACCATTTACATTTGATTGTCAAACAGATATCAGTTGGCATTCCTACGATCTGAATATCAAATTTCAAAGATGTATTAACCTTATTCTCTGCGTTATGAATACGGAAAGAGAACTGCCATCCGTTGTCAAAACAAATTAATACAGTAGTTTTGCTTGATTTTTTAAATCCAATGTACAGCAGCTCCTTGGGCAATTCAATCCGAGGCACAACTATCTCAGGCTTTTTAACTCGGCTTGCCTTATTCAATGTGCCATACATATTGAATGACTGGATAGCAGTGATTCGCTGAGCGTCAAGACTGATCACTTTATAGAAATCGTATTTACTCAACAAATACTCAACAAGTTTCCGAGACACACTTGCATCTTTTTCTATGGCAGTCCTTATTTCTTTAATGAAAGCCTCCAGCAACGGCACATATACTTCGTCTTCTTTTGAACGCAAATCCCGAAAATATGTGCCCTTCTCTTTCTCTTTTGCCAAAAAAGAAAAAATTGGATTAACATCATTCCAATATTGTGGAGAACATTTTAATCCATACCATTTTTCTCCAAAGTCTATATCTTTCGACAGACGACTATGTTTAACGGCAAGATGATTGTGCTTTATGCTAAGACCAACCTCCCATACAATGTCTGATCGCTCTATAATAATGTCGCGTACATCCGCATCCTCACCATGTTTATCCGACTGAATATAAAACTTTAGAATATCATCGGTTTGCTCCACAATATTGGGTTCCATAGCAAACAAGACCCCGATAGTAGATTTTGCACTCAATTCATATAATTTCTGACTGTTGGGATCCAGAGATGCCCAGGCAGATTTTGCAGACATATAACTGCTGTTTCTTACAATCTCTACGGGTCTTATTGCTGCTATTGCAGAATAAAGAGATTGCAAGCATATAAATTCATACGCTCTGCCTTGGTTGTTACTGTTTGCGCTCATCGAAATTCTATTAGTTTTATTCAAGTTAACAAATATACAAAAATTTTTTCATCATTAGCCGGGAATGGAACCTATTTGAAGAGAATTTTTATTTTAACCCATCAGTCCTGATCCATGATGTCAGAATGGCGCAGGAGACTCGAAAACATAATGGTTGCCATCCATTGGGAATGTAAATTCTATCTTCTGAGCATGCAGAAGAAGTCGCTTCGAGTCTCGACCGCATTGTTTACCATATAGCCGATCTCCTGCTATAGACATACCAAGCCCCATCTCCGAGGCTGCATGCACTCGCAGTTGGTGTGTACGTCCTGTCAGAGGCTTAAAAACGATGCGACTCCGATTTCCAGCCACGGCAACAAATTCATAATCTGTCACTGCGTCCTTCCCTCCTTCGAAGTCCACGCGCTGCCGCGGACAATCAAGCCAATCTGGAGAAAGAGGGAGTTCGATACGTCCATGGCGGGATATACCTCGTGATTCGAAGTCACCGTCAAGTTCAGCCACATAAGTCTTTTCCACTTGTCGCGTAGCAAACAGAGACTGCATGACCTTGAAAGGATGTTGTCCGAATGTTGCGATAATCAGTCCGGACGTATCCTGATCAAGACGATGTGCCATTTTTATAAATCTGTCGGTTCCATATTTGTCGGTCAACCATTGTTGCACTGAAACAGCCAAACCTTTACCGGGCACCGATAACATCCCCGATGGCTTGTTGACAACGCAAAACCACTGATTCTCGTAAATGATTTCCGGATTCGGGACAGCGCTCAGTTGGTTGTCTCCATTGAGTGGAGGATCCACCGGTAGTCCCTGCAACATCCAGCCAAGCACAGGCAGGCATTTACCTCTGCACGCAGGATAATGATCGCCATGCCTCCTAATCTCCCCTCCTTTAGGTTTACCATACCAGTATTCCGCTATTGACAAGGGTTGCCATCCTTGCAGATAGGCAGCCTGCAGTAATTTCGGAGCGCAACATTCTCCCGCTCCGGAGGGAGGAATACCCATGGGAGTATCGGCAAAAATTTCACTTAAGCTCCGGCTTTCGCCGCGAGCATTCAGCAATCTGAAATTGGAGAACAGCCATGCCTGCAACGCTTCGGAGTCGGAACGTCGCTTTTCCTTCAGAGCATCAAGATGGGACCGGGCATTCCTTAGTTTGGCAGAATAGGGCTCAAGAATCGTTGCCAGCCTCTTTTTAAGTCGATGAAGCTCGGCTTTCTCAAATTGACTCTGACGTATCATGGCAGCCAATTCTCCGGCATCGCAAACGCCTGATTCTCTTTTTGCGTCTCTCTTCATTTTCGACAAGCGACACTTCTCTTTATAATCCACCACTTCGACACCCAGCTTCTCCTCGATTCGATCACAGTCTTCCTTTATATTCGGCAAATCGTTTTCCTCAAACTTCGCAATTTCAATATTTTGACGCGAGATATCTGCTTCCTTTGTCTTGAAATAGCCGTCAGGTTGAAGATAATCGAACACCGGACCCACAAAGCCGGGATGATGGAAGCCTCCATCTCCCAATTGTCCCGAAAAGGCATAAAGTGTATGCCTCTCTCCACAATCGTCAGCGGCAATCAACACACCGAGCATTTTTCCTGCCTCAAGTTCACGACAGAAATTAACATCCTCCGGCTTGTCACTCCTCTTCAGGTTTTCCAACCTGACAATCAACTCCCTGAATGCTTCCTCACATGCCGCATCTGGCGTATAATCAAACGGATTGTTCATTTTCAATCTATATCAATACTCTCCGTTCTATTTAACGGTTCTGGAGACCGCAATCTTATCAATACGCGCACGATCCATGTCTGCAACCTCGAGTCGGAAACAGTTCCAGGTGATAAGGTCGCCTTCAGTAGGCACTTTTCTCATAGTCTCGAGTATTAATCCGCCAACTGTAGTATAGGTCGAAGGCTTGTACAAATCCTCTCTGCCAAAATACTCCAGGAAATCATATACCGGACATTGTCCGTCCACAAGCCATTCATCCTTGTCCGTACGCTTGACTATTAACGGACCATCTTCACCTTGCGTGATATTACCGATAAGTCCGTCAAGAATATCTCTAAGGGTGACAATTCCTTGAAAACTTCCATATTCATCATACACAAGCGCCGAGTGTTCGTTAGAATTCCTGAATGTTTCTAATGCATCGTAGAATGTCATGCTATCCGGCATACATAATCCCGACGTCAACTCCCTCTCGATACTGAAATCCGGCGAATCGAGAGTGAGAATCAGCCGCTTCAAAGACACAACGCCACATATCTCTTTCCTGTCGCTGTCAAACACCGGATAGGATGAATGCAGATCATTGGCAAGGACCTTGCGAATGCTCTCAACATCCATACCGACAGTGAGCGATGCCACATCTTTCCGGCTTGTCATGATAGCGTCAATGCGGCTGTCACCCATCACGAGAGCACGCTCCATAATATCCTGCTCAACCTCCCTCACCTCACCGGAGTCAGTACCCTCCTGGATAAGAGATTTTATCTCCTCTTCAGTCACTTTCGATGAAGTATCACCGATATTGAGAAGTCTGATCAGCAACGATGTTGAGGCAGAAAGAACCCATACTATAGGATATGCAATCACCGACAAGAGTTTCATCGGTTTCGCCACGATTTTAGCGATAGTATCGGCTTTACCCATACCGATACGTTTCGGCACAAGTTCACCAACCACGATTGACAGGTAGGTTACAAGTGCTACTATAATGATTCTGGAAAGATTCAGCGCCAGATGCGACGCCACACCCAATCGGACGAAATAATTACCGAGATCAGTAGCAATAGTCGCACCGGAGAACAGACCGGTAAGGATACCGATAAGAGTGATTCCAATTTGTATGGTCGACAGGAAGCGATCCGGCTCACCCTGTAGTTTCAAAGCAGTGGCGGCGTTGCGGTTACCGCTCTTTGCATCTGCTGTCAGTTTTGATTTTCGTGCGGAAATGAGTGCGACCTCCGACATGGAGAATACCCCGTTGAGAAGAATCAATGCGATTATTATAATCAAATCGTGCAT
>DAWBVG010000262.1:0-2105 GCA_052279865.1 Muribaculaceae bacterium | reverse complement strand
TTAGAACTACCGACACCTTTCTTATGTGCCATTTCTTATCTACGGTTTTAAGCGGTTACAATTTTTTTGATTAACACTTTGGAGAAGAACTGACGGTGACCGTTTTTGCGACGATAGCCTTTGCGGCGTTTCTTCTTGAAGACAATCACTTTCTCGCCTTTTACAAGGGGAGTAAGAACTTCACATTCCACTTTTGCACCTTCAACGGCAGGCGCACCGACTTTTACATCGCCGTCGGCATCAAGGAGGAGAACCTTATCGAAAGCAACTGCGTCGCCCTCTTTTGTTTCCTCGCCGAGGTAGTGAACATACAGATATTTGCCTTCTTCGGCTTTGAACTGCTGTCCTTTAATTTCTACGATAGCGTACATTTAAACTATTGAATTATAAATGAATCCGTTGGGCGGAGACTTCACAGAGTCTCACTTTTTCGAGCCTTGGCGGAAAATGCGATGCAAAATTAATAAAATTTGTGATGAAGAGCAAATTATATGATGTTAAATTTTGCCGTTATCGATTTATTTCGTAATTTTGCAGCGCTTTTTAAGAAAAGTGGCAGTCTTTAAGGCTGAGAGAGCCTCTGCCGGCTTTTCAAAGAAAAGTTTTATCATTAATAATTTAAATTCTCTCAATTATGCATCTTTCAGCAGAAGAAAAGAAACACATTTTCGAGACTTACGGTCAGGGTCCTACAGATACAGGTAGCCCCGAAAGCCAGATCGCTCTTTTCTCGGTTCGTATCAAACATCTTACCGAGCACCTCAAAGAGAATCACAAAGACTTCACCACCGCACGTGCCCTCAAGGCTCTCGTTGGTCAGCGCCGTAGCCTTCTCGACTATTTGATCCGCAAAGATATCAACCGTTATCGTGCGATCATCGCCAAGAAGGAGCTCGGAATCAGAAAATAATTCTGTAGTTTCGTAAAAATTTAAAAGCAGAGGAGAAAATCCTTTGCTTTTTTTGTTATATTAACATAAATTCTGTTTCTTTACATTAACTAATATGAATAGAGCGCAGCGTATAATCGAGAACTTACCACCGTGGCTTCTTACAGCAATGACCACGGCGGCTATTTTATGGCTTACGCTCGCCCCGCGTCCATTGGGAGACATGAAACCGGAATTGTTTCCGGGGGCAGACAAGGTTGTTCACGCAATAATGTTCGGAGGGCTTCTCCTCATGATTTATGTGGATAAAGCGAGATCTACAGGATGGCGTCCTCCTCATGCATTTTTTATTGTTGCTGCCATGCTGGTTGTTATTCTCTTCGGCACGGCTATAGAATTTATTCAAGGGAGCATGAATATCGGTCGTTCTTTTGATACTTACGATATATTGGCAGACGCTGCCGGAGCAATCCTGGTGGCGGTAATATGGTATTTATTCACACGATTACGCGATGGAAGAAAACAAGGTTCCTGAGAAGGCGGAGATAGAAAATGCCGCGTCAGAGAAAGCGGTCAAGGATGGGATGCGCAATAGAAAGCATCTCATAAAACCGACGTGGCTCAGACGCACGTTGAAAACCCTGATGTGGGTATTCATCGTGATTCTTCTTATACCTGTGCTGCTGTATATTCCCCCCGTTCAGACCTTCGTTAAGAATATAGCGTGTGATTTTGTGTATAAATCCACCGGCATGAAGGTGGATATTGGGAAATTCAGACTTTCTTTTCCTCTTGACGTGAGTTTGGAGAAGGTATTGGTGCTTGATCAGCATGCCGACACAATGGTGCGAGCCAATAAAGTCATTGCCGATGTGAAATTTCTCCCTCTTCTAAAACTTGATGTGCAACTCAAAAAACTTAGTCTTGAAGAAGGGTATTACCGCATGGTTTCTCCCGATTCATCCATGATTATGAGTGTGGCGGCAGGTTTGCTTGATGTTGATGACAAAAGTTCCGCCAATATTGCCACCGGAGAAATAAATCTTAACAAAGCATTGTTGCGCAATGGAAATCTCAAGCTCTATATGAATGTCTGGAAGCAGAAACCGACTCCCCCCGATTCGGCTTCTTCCACACCATTCCTTATCAAAGCAAATGACCTCAAGCTTGAGAACTTTTCATTTGCAATGTCAATGCTTCCAACTATTGATACCCT
>DAWBVG010000261.1:0-13211 GCA_052279865.1 Muribaculaceae bacterium | reverse complement strand
GGATATGACCGCACTCCGTCTCTTCTCACCACCGCCCTTGAAAATGAAGGTGCGATATTGACTTTTAATGATTCAGAGAATGAGATTCCTGCAGATTTCAGGAGTCCGGAGGAAACATTAGTGGTTTATACTCCGGCTGTGCCTGAATCAAATAAAATCCTCTCATATTTTCGCAGCCATGGCTTCGAGGTGATTAAACGCGCTGCGCTACTTGGTAGAATCACACGCGATACTGACGCTATCTGCGTTGCCGGTTCCCACGGGAAAACCACCACCTCCTCCATGATTGCCAATATCATGCGGGATTCAGACAAGGGATGCACCGCTTTCCTCGGCGGAATATTGAGAAACACAGGGAGTAATCTTGTGCTTAATGAGAAATCCCCTTTCTCTGTGATTGAGGCGGATGAATACGACCGCTCATTTCATCACCTCCACCCGTATATAGCAGTTGTCACCTCCACTGATCCTGACCACCTTGACATATATGGAGACGAAGCACATTATCTTGAAGCGTTCTCAATCTTCACATCTCTTATTCGTCCGGGAGGAACGCTCATAACTCACGTCGGGTTAAAATATCATCCCGATGTCAGGGAAGGAGTGACCATACAGACATACAGCGGAGGTGCTGAAGGCGACTGGCATGCCGAAGATATAGTATTCGGAGACGGACGCCTCTCATTCACTCTCGTTGGTCCTGATAATTTGAGGATTGAGGATATATATGTTGGCGTTCCCGTAGAAATAAACATAGACAATGCCGTAGCAGCCGCAGCTGCAGCCATAACGGCAGGAGCTTCGGAGGAAGACGTGAAACGCGGAATAGCCTCATTCATGGGAGCAAAACGCCGGTTCGAAATCTGGCTCGATGGCTCAGCTCATCCGGGCGCACCGGTTCTTATCGATGACTATGCACACAGTCCTAATGAGGTTAAAAACTCGATTCGCTCTGTCAAGAAGCTCTATCCGGGAAGAAAACTGACTGTAATATTCCAGCCTCATCTTTACACACGCACACGCGATTTCGCGCCGGAATTCGCCGCAGCCCTTTCGGAAGCAGACAGTGTGATAATGCCGGAAATTTATCCGGCAAGGGAATTGCCGATACCGGGAGTGACAACAGACATTATTCTCAAGAATGTAAAATCATCTGAAAAAACATATTGCGAGCGAAAAGATTTGTTGAATCTGATAAAAAATAGTAACTTTGAAATCTTGATGACACTGGGAGCCGCTGACATAGACAGGTTGCTTCCTGAGATTCGTGATATATTATCGCAAAGATAGTGAGATGAAGAATACCATCTTGAAATGGCTCTTGCTTATCCTTTTGATGGGATACACCACCTGGATCACCGTTTGGGCGAACCGGGAGGCGGATCGTCATAAATGCACAGGAATCATTGTCAAGGTGTTGGGTACAGATAATCCTAAAATTCTTGAACGCACAAAAAGCGGTATAGAAACTGAACTTTCAAGATATCCGGAACAGATAACGGGAACTCCGGTCCATAACCTGGATACCCGCAAGATCGAAAAATATCTCTCTTCCATATCGAATTTCGAAAGGGTTGACTGCATGATAAATTCCGATAATCACCTGCTGGTAGAGGCAAGACCTCTTGAGCCGGTGATGCGCGTGTTCGATGCAGGAAAATCATATTACATCAACCGAGAGGGGAAAAAAATTGAGGCGAAAGCCGAGTTTTTCACGGATGTTCCGGTGGTATGTGGCAATTTCAGCAAACAATTCTCGCCTAAAAATGTTCTCCCTCTTGTGAAATATATCAATACTGACCCGAAACTCGCCAATCTTGTTGGCATGATAGTGGCGCGAGATGATAGGAATCTGATTCTGGTGCCAAGAATCAAAGGACATGTGGTAAACTTCGGAGACACCACCAGAATGCAGGAGAAGAGCAATAACCTTTTTCTTTTCTATCGCAAGGTGATGCCGCATAAAGGATGGATGGAGTATGACACGATTTCTGTCAAATTCCGAAATCAGATAGTGGCGACCCGGAGAAATAAAACGATACAACAGCATAGCGAAGACTATACCGAGGAGATCGATCTGGAGGAACATACTCTCCCCGACCTCTCCGGAGAGCAGATTTCCACTGAATAAAATGAAAGAATAATGGCTGAAGATAGATATGTCGCTGCAATTGAGATAAGCAGCTCCAAGATAGTGGCTGTCGTGGGCAAGATGCGTGCCGGCGGTCAACTTGATATTATAGCGTCAGAGCAGGAGAAAGGAGTGGAGAGTGTCCGTTACGGGGTGATACGCAACCTTGAGGAAGCTTCAAACCGTATCGACAGAATCCTCAAGAAACTCGAGCGTAAACCGGCAGTCGCGCCCCGCAAGATAACCGGTCTTTTCGTCGGGCTCTCAGGTCTTTCATTGCACTCCATTCCAACCCGTGTGTCCATCAATCTTCCCGATGATACCGAGATTACTGATGAGATCCTGCAACGCCTTCAGACACAGGCAAGCAATACGGCTATCGACTCATCCCTTGAAACGATGGACGCAGTGCCCCGATCTTATACAGTAGGAAGAATCGAGACAATAACTCCCAAAGGAGTAGTCGGCAATAGCATCAGCGCCAATTATGATCTGATTGTTTGTCGTCCTGAAATCAAGAATAATCTTATACGCACAGTCGAAGATAAAGTAAAGATACCAATAAAAGGGATTGTTGTAACAGCTCTTGCATCGGGGCAGCTGATTCTCAGCGCAGAAGAGAAACGCCTCGGGTGTATGCTCGTTGATATGGGTGCGGAAACGACTACCGTCACAATCTATAAGAACGGTCACCTCGTATATTTCGCCACTCTCCCTCTTGGAGGTCGCAACATCACTCGTGATCTCACTTCTCTCAACCTTCTTGAGGAACGCGCAGAGGAAACCAAAATCTCCAACGGAAGTGCCATTCCACGCGAGACAAAAACAAATCTCAACTATAATGGAGTCAGGGATGCGGATGTCTCCAACATCATTGTTGCCCGCGCTGAAGAAATTGTAGTCAATGTTTTGAAGCAGATTCAATATGCTGAGCTTAAAGACAGCGATCTACCGGGAGGTATTGTTGTGATCGGAGGAGCCGCTAAACTCAACGGCATGATCGATCTTTTAGCCAACAAGAGCAGTCTCAATGTGCGCCGGGGTGCCCTTCCTCAATACATACATCTTGAAGACACAAAAATAAACTCGGCTGACATAATAGAGGTTGCAAGCGTATTATATGCTGGGGCGTCGGCAAATAGGGATGAATGTCTTGAACGACCCGAGCCCGAGAAGGTGCCTGTTTCCGGTGTCGCGGAAGCTGAACCAGAACCGGAACCGGAACGTAAACCTATTGGAGGAGGTGGCATAAAAGCTCCCCGCTGGTGGACAAAATTTAAAGAAGGTGTCTCCGGAGCTTTCGGAAATACTGAAGATGATTCGGATCTCCTTGACCAGTAATCTTATTTTCATACATACGGAAAACCCAATTCGAAGAAATTTATTCACATGAATACCGATATATATACTCCCGATTTTCACGACCTCTCTGATGAGTCCGGTTTCGTAAAGGATGCCAACGATGCCATCATCAAGGTGATTGGTGTAGGCGGCGGTGGCAGCAATGCTGTCAATTACATGTACGCCCAGAAGATTCCACATGTGAATTTCGTGGTATGCAACACAGATGCCCAGCATCTCGAAAAATCACCCGTTCCCAACAAACTTCTTATCGGAGAGGCAATCACTAATGGTCTTGGAGCCGGCAATGTACCTGACGTTGGCAGGCAGTGCGCAGAAGCCTCCGCAGATAAGATCAGGGAGCTTTTCGATGACAAGACGGAAATGGTATTTATCACCGCCGGCATGGGAGGCGGAACAGGAACCGGCGCTGCGCCGGTTGTGGCAGAACTTGCCAAAGAAGCCGGAATGCTGACCATCGGAATCGTGACGGTACCGTTCTTCTTCGAAGGAGAGAAAAAGATTCTGAAGGCAATCGAGGGCGCAAAAGAGATGAAGAAACATGTCGATGCACTTCTTGTCATCAACAACGAGAATCTCATTGATCTGTATAAAGATTTGAATTTCTTCAATGCATTCGGCAAAGCCGACGACACTCTTGCCAACGCTGCCCGAAGCATCTCTGAGATTATTTCCGAGCCTTGTTATGTGAACGTCGATTTTCAGGATGTGAAGACCACATTGAAAGGTGCGGGCACAGCCATAATATCAACAGCCGAAGGGGAAGGTGAACACAGAATCTCGGATGCCATCCACAAGGCTCTTCATTCACCTCTCCTAAAGACACACGATATATTTTCATCAAAACGCATCCTCTTCAAGTTCGTATGCTGGAAGGATTCCCCCAATCCGCTTAAGACGCAGGAAATGTCGGAGATCTACCAGTTCACATCCCAGCTTCCACCCACAATAGATGTGAAATGGGGTATCGGAGACAATCCGGAAATGGGAGACAAGGTTAAGATCACAGTCCTTGCTTCCGGTTTCGATATGACCTTGAAAGAATCAGATAATGCAGATACTGTCAAACCGGCTGGAGCAGGAGGATATAAAGAAGGTACCATAAAGCTTGTGCCGGACGACGATCAGCCTACCGGTGAGAAAGCGCTTCAAGACAAAATCAAGCAGATGGAGGCTCAGGAAACAATGAGCACTATCTATGGGCACGAAAAGATCAAAGAGAAGAATCGTGCTTCCGACGAAACTCGTTATGTCGTGCTCAAGCCATCGCAGTTTGATGACCTTGATGTCATCACCATGCTTGAGAATCACAAGGCTTTCAATCGTCCGCCGGGTTTCAAAGATGAACTTAACAGAATCGGACAAACGGGCAACAATCCCCGTCCGGCTGATCCGCGAGACTTAGATCGCGGGGCAGCCCCTATAACTTTCTAAAAAACTTCTAAAATATATATGACTGAACAGAAATTTCAGATGGTCGCCAAGACTTTCCAGGGATTGGAAGATGTTTTGCGCGATGAATTGATCTCTCTCGGTGCAGAGAATGTTGAAATGGGTCGCCGAATGGTGAGCTTCGAGGGAGACCTTGAGATGATGTATCGTGCCAACCTTTGCTGTCGCACAGCGCTGCGCATACTCAAGCCTATAGAAAAATTCACGGCCTCAGATCCCGATGAACTTTATGATATAGTGCGTGATATCGAATGGGAGAAATATATGACTCCGCAAACCACATTCTCCATTGATTCAACTGTCAACAGCGATGAATTTTCACACTCAAAATATGTGACATACCGCGTTAAGGATGGTATTGTCGATCATTTCCGCGATAAATATGGTGAACGTCCGTCGATCAGGGTATCAGGCGCAGACCTGATGCTCAATGTTCATATCTTCGACGACCGCATCACAATCTCTCTCGACTCAAGCGGAGAACCTTTGTCAAAGCGCGGTTATCGCGTGGAGCAGACAGCCGCTCCTATAAATGAGGTGCTCGCTGCCGGTATAATAATGAAAACCGGCTGGAGAGGTGATAGCAACTTCATCGATCCTATGTGCGGTTCGGGAACATTCCTCATCGAAGCTGCCCTGATTGCAGCCAACATCAACCCCGGAATCTTCCGCCAGCAGTTCGCCTTTGAGAAATGGCCCGACTTCGACAAAGAACTTTTCGAAGATATCTATAATGATGACAGCGCGGAGAAAGAATTCGCGTTCAAGATCTATGGTGGCGACATCGATGCCGAAGCTGTTGCGATTGCCCGCAAGAATGTGCGCGAGGCGAAGGTGGATGACATGGTAGAGATTGTATGCCAGCCTATGAGCGAGTGGACAGACAATCCGGAACCCGGCATCCTCGTGATGAATCCACCTTACGGGGAGCGCCTTAAGCCCGATGATCTCACAGCTCTCTACAAGGGCATCGGATCTGCTTTGAAAAAGAATTTTGCAGGTTGGAATGCATGGATAATTGGTCCGGATAATGAAGAATTCGGAAATATCGGTTTAAAACCCACGATCAAGATTCCGCTTCTCAACGGAAGTCTCGAATGCTCATTGCGTGAGTATGTGCTCTTCGATGGTCGTTACGATTCTTTCCGCGCTGAAGGCGGTTCACTCGGCAAGCTTTCTGAGGAAGAAGCTGAGGAGCAACGTCGTCCCCGCAAAATGAAACATATATCCGACGACGACTGGAAAAAGGAAACCCGCAAATTCGGACATAACGACCGCAAACAGTCAAAAGGCGGTGATAGAAAATTCGCTAAAGAACGTGAACGCAAATCATTCGACCGCCAGAGGAATGATGACGGTCCTCTGTTCGAAAGCAAAGAGAAATTCCATGGCGATCGTAAATTCGAGCGTTCAGACCGTAAACCGTTCGACCGCGATAAGAAATTCTCCGACAGAAAACCATCCGACCGCAAGCCGTTTGACCGTGACCGGAAATTCTCTGACCGCAAACCATTCGAACGCAAAATAAAACCGGCTGTGGAACCGAGCCATAAGGGTCCGAGTCTCCCGGAAAGCGACGCCTATCGCTTCTCGGATTATAAACTCCGTTCCCGTCGCAAGCCCAAAACTGAAACTGAAGATTACGAAGATTAATGAGATATAGAATCATTGGCAACGGAGGATTAATACTCGCCATCATTCTTGCCTGCGCAATGAGCGCCATTGAATTTTTCATTGGCGATCCGCAGCTCTTGAAAGGAGAGTTAGGAATCTGTATGCCTTCGCCAAATACCTGGACAATACTCCCGGTAGCCTCATGGATTCTCAATCTCGCGCTGATAATCGTGGTGGGCTTGTCGCTGCATCTCTTCAACAAAACCTATAATTTTATCAGTAGCAGCGACACGGTGCTACCTGCGGCATTCATATTTTTATGCGGAGCAAATCCATGGATTGACGGTATGCTGACATCCTCCATGATCCTCATGGCTGCCAACCTGATATGTCTGCATTTCATGTTCGGATGTTATCGGTCGCAGAAAGGGATGCAGCAGCTGTTTGTCGTTGGCTCCATTCTGTCGCTTGGTTCTATGTTTCAGTATGCCTTTGTATTTTTCATACCGGCATATATAGCGATAGCCATAGTGCTCAAATGTCTTAATATCAGAAGCTTTATTGCCTTCGTTATGGGTATTGCCGCGCCATATTGGATTGGCATCGGTTTTGGTCTGATTCCTCTGGAATCATTCTCCATGCCCACCTTCACGAATCTCTTCGATGGCTTCGGCTCAAAACAGGCGATATTTGTAGGGCTCCTGAACTGCGCGGTAACCATAGTGATGGCACTTATTATCGCGCTGTATAACGCAGTGAAGCTGTATGCAGGCAACACCCGTCGGCGTCTTCTCAATAACGCCATCATAATCCTCGGACTCGCATCTGCAATCAGCATCGTCTGCGATGTAGACAATGTTCCTGCATACATGGCAACTATTTATTTCGTATTGGGCGCGCAGCTGGCAAATCTTTTTGCGCTGCATAATGTCAAGCATCCTCATGCCGTTATTTTCCTGATCACACTCCTGTATATCGCCTCATATGTCTTGATGGAGATAGGAGTGACACCACTATTATAATACATCAACTCTCCTGTTTTTATATTATGAAGCCAAAGATTATAATAGACGACAACATACCATATATTCAGGGAAGACTCGAACCCGTTGCCAACGTGGAATACGTTGACCAGTTCGGTTTCACCCCCGACAATGTGCGCAATGCAGATGCGATGGTCATCAGGACTCGCACACGCTGCAACAGTTCTTTACTCGCGGAAAGCGGCGTCAAGATAATAGCAACCGCCACTATCGGCGTAGACCAGATAGATATTCCATGGTGTGAGAATGCCGGAATAAAGGTAGTCAACAGTCCCGGATGCAACGCACCGGCTGTGGCGCAATATGTCTGGTCGGCATTGCTTCGTAAAGGGTTTGATCCGAAAAAGCACACTCTCGGAGTGGTGGGATGTGGAAATATCGGTTCAATAGTAGCGGAGTGGGGACGCATCCTCGGTGCGCGGATACTTGTGAGCGACCCTCCAAAGCAGGAAGCCGGCATACCAAACGACTATGTCTCGTTGGAAACGCTCATGAAAGAATGCGATGCCGTAACGCTCCATACCCCCCTCACTCGCGACGGCAACCATCCAACATACCATCTCATCTCCGACAAGGAGATAGCGGCAATGAAACCGGGAGCGATATTCATAAATGCAGCCAGAGGTCCGGTGCTTGATACTCAAGCCATCCTCCAACCCCTCCGCGATGGAAAGATCAGTGCGGTCATCGACACATGGGAGGGAGAGCCCGACATCAATCGCGAACTTCTTGATCTTGCCGACATAGCCACCTTCCACATCGCCGGCTACTCTCGACAAGGGAAAGAACGCGCCACCCGTATGGTTCTCGAAGAGTTAGAGGAATTCTTCGGTTTTGAGGTTGACAAAAGCGGACTCGCCCCCGCCTATATCGCCCCCAAAGACCTAACAGCAGAATCCATCATCTCCTCCTACGATCCCGCCATAGACACCGCCGTCCTCCGCTCTGCCCCCGCCGCCTTCGACACCCTCCGCCGCAACTACAACTACCGCGAAGAAGTGTCATAGCGGGCTTAGCGGGCTCTGCCCGCTTTTCCGTGCCGCGAGCCTTACTCGCGGTCCCAAGCTGCGAGCCTTACTCGCGGTCCCAAGCCGCAAGCCTCGCTCGCCCCGAGCCGCAAGGCTTGCCCTCCTCCGAGCCGCAAGCCTCCCTCCTCCGAATTAAACTCCAAATCCGATTATTAAAGCCATGCCCAATTACAGCAAAAGATTCTATGTAGTGTGGAAAGGCCGCGTGCCCGGTGTCTATGATAACCTCGACGACGCCATGGAACAGGTAGACAACTTTCCCGGTGCCCTGTTCAAGAGCTACGACTCACCGCAGGCTGCCGCCGAGGCATACCGTCGCTCAGAAGTAAGAGAAGACAAAAAAGACCTCGGAAATCTTCTGCTGGATTCATCTCGCACCAATCTGCCCAAAGATGGGCATCCCGATTACTTCTCATTCCCTGAAATCGATCTGAACGGTTGGGCAGTCGATGCCTCCTGTCTCGGCAATCCCGGACGAATGGAATATCGGGGAGTAGAGTTGATGACCGGCAAAGAGATTTTCCGTGTCGGACCATTCGAGAAATCCACCAACAACATCGGTGAATTCCTCGCCATCGTCCACGCCCTCGCCCTCATGCAGCAAACCGGCGAAAACCACACCATCTACAGCGACTCCGTCACCGGCATGGCATGGGTCAGAAACCGAAAGGTAAAGACACAGCTCGCCCGCGAAGCCGCCAACGAACAAAGTTTCCGCATGATGGAGCGCGCTCTTTCCTGGCTCAACACCCACACCTACTCCTCCCCCATCCTCAAATGGCAGACCGAGCGCTGGGGCGAAGTCCCAGCCGACTTCGGCCGCAAATAAATAGCGAAATAGCAAAAGTTTCTCTTTTTCTGTGCCGACGTGTAAGCGAAATTTCCATCAAATCCACCTAAACGATTTTTCAAATTCTGATTATTTTGTATTATCTTTGTATCTAAATTCTCTCCGCTTCCTAATACTAACACAATAATTATAAACCCATAACTAAACTATCATGAATCCATTCAAGTTTACTTTGGCGGCGCTCGCGCTGCTTGCGGCAACACCTCTTGTCAATGCCCAGTCTCTTTACAAATCAACTCTCCCTCTGTCGGTAAAGAAACCGGCAAAAGGCGTGACCGTGGCTGGCACGGTAGAATGCGATGGCAAGCCGGTGGCTGGCGTAAAAGTCTCCGATGGCTATGAAGTCACAAAAACCGACAAGAAAGGCTGCTATTATCTCAAATCAAAAAAACAGAATCCTCAGTTATTCATCTCCGCTCCCGTCGGCTATGAGGCATGGCGAGATGACGTAATTCCTCAATACTGGGCTGATTTCACTGAAGCTCCAGATGTTTTTGAACGCCACGATTTCCGACTTAAAAAAGCTGACTATTCGAAACATGCGATAATGGTGCTGACTGACTTGCATCTGGCAAACGAGCGTAATGACGTGGCAACCTTCTCCGGTCCTTATATGGATCGCATCCGCAAGGAGATAAAAGACCTCGAAACGAAAGGATACAATGTCTTCTCTTTCCATCTTGGCGATGGCAGCTGGGATCAATATTGGTACGTAAACGACTTCCCTATCTCGCGTCTGCGCGAAACGTTCAACAAAGTCGATTATCCCACTCCGCTTTATAACATCATGGGTAACCACGACAACAATGGCGGTGAAGTGTGGGAAGAAAACAAGAATATGGATTTCGAGGCTGCTAAACCTTTCATGAAGGCGTTCGGTCCGCGCTACTATTCTTTCGATGCAGGCAAGATTCATTATGTATTCCTCGACAACATTGTCTACAAGAACGAACCAACCGACAAGGAGAAAACGGAAGGAATAGCAGGGAAACGCAATTTCGCGGAGATAATCACTCCCGAGCAGTTCGCATGGCTCCGCAAAGATCTCGCTGACGTCTCTCCTGAGACTCCGATAATTGTAGCGATGCACTGCCCTCTCGTGAAATACAAAGGGGCAACAACAGAAATAGAGCCAAAGCTGAATAAGGAAAGTGTCGATTCACTGATGAAAATCCTCGCTCCATATAAGGAGGTTCATACTGTCTCAGGGCATACACATCGTCAGGCACTGACCCGCATTCCTGGAGAGAACAAGGTAATTGACCATAACATATGTGCAGCCTCCGGCTCAACTTGGTGGACAACGGGATTCGGATGTAAGAGTTATTGCATGGATGGTAATCCCGGTGGCTACGAAATCTTCACAATCGACGGCAAAGATATTAAATGGAGACATGAGACATGGGACTATGAACCTGGCAGACAGTTCATCGCCTATGACATGAACAAAGTCAAAGAATATTTCAACAACAATGGTGAATACAAGGCATATCTGAAACTCTATCCAAAGGCTTCCGCTTATGATAAGGTTCCGGAAAATACTGTCTACATCAATCTCTGGGCATGGGATCCGGAAGGGAAACTGAAAGTGACTGAAAACGGCAAAGAACTTCCTGTTGAGATGTTCATGGGTGAGAATCCTGATTTCACTGCAACCTCTTTGCTCCAACGCTCTATCTGGATGAACAAATACACCAAATCAGCGAAGAAACAGACCTTCCGGATGTTCAAGGTGACTGCCTCAGCAGCCGATACTCCAATCGAAATCTCCTGGACCGATCCATTCGGAGTGGAATTCAAGGAGACCATCATCCGCCCCCGCTCCTTCTCCTTCGCAGATCTGAAAGATTGATTCTCCCCTCTCTATCGCAGATCTAAAAGATTGATTCCCGCTGAGAGGTTCGGTTTAGCGAGCACTGCTCGCGGCTTCTCCTGTCCGGTTTCAATCGAGCATTATGAATGAAGCCCAATAAAAGGCTTCAGGATATCTATCCCGAATCTTCTTCATCGCCATGCGGTATGCCGCGTGGCGATTCTTCATTTTCTTCCAGTCTTTATAAAACTCTGCCATAAATTCCGAAGTTGCCTTATCATTGACACTCCATAAACTAACAAGCAGAGATTCCACACCCGCCTGTTTGAAACCTCGCGGCAAACCATGGATTCCTTCGAAATTAAAATTTCCCAATGCCGTTTCACAAGCCGACAGCGTGACGAGTCTTACCCCTTTAAGATTCATATCCGCCACCTCCATTGCTGTGAGAATCCCATCGTTGGAATCCTCAGCATCTCCTCCGGTCCAGCTCTGTTCAGCTCCTGCAAGCGCCACTCCGGCGCGTTGCATCGATGAATTTACCGACATCGCATGCTTATTCATATATGGCACCTTAAGAGCATCTTGAACATCCGCAATATAGAAACCATGTGTGGCGAGGTGCAACACATCCGGCACTTTCTCAATCTCCTCTCGGAGATTGCTTTCAGAGGCTTTCATTCCTGTAAGAATTCTCACTTTCTTAGGAGATAAAACACTGCGGATACTATCGACTTCCGCTAATGCAAACGGCAGCTGCCGGAAATGGCGGCGTGCAACGCCCCGCTCTCCGCTATTGTTCTCTTCTTCTTTCTGAGATGAGGGCTTTGATGAGAACGCTACATCCCCGAGCAGCAGCATCTCACTGGGAGCTCCTTCATGCTTTTTCTCCGTAACGTTGCCTGTGGTCGTAACCTGATGTATCTCGTATTCATCAAACAATGTAGAGCCAGACGGCGTGACTATGGCATTGAAGGAAATGCTATTGAGAGCACCGGGCACTGACATATAGATTTTTTTGACACCTTCCAGTTTCCCGAGCATCGGTTGCCACAGCAAATGATAAAGACCATCCTTCCCTCCATATTCCTTATACATATTCTTAGCAGTCTTAACGGTATTGCCCGACCAATGGGAATTCATAAATTCCACAAATCGGGAGTTGGAAGTCAGAGGAACAGCTATCGGCGCATCAACATCCTTTCTCACAATAAGCGCATATAGATTCGACTGAGAGAATATAAACTCGATCGCCGCCTCTCCCTCTTTCAGACAGTCACGAACATCGCCCCATTTAGGCAAGCGTTTAATGTTCCGATCACTTTTTTCAACCATTCCCACTATTTTGCGCTCAAGATTTCTAATACGCACATTAAGTTTTAGAGCCGTCGTGTCAAGTTCACTCATAGTGCGGAAAGCCGTTCTTAAATTCGTCAGGCTATCCCTTAAAGCAATTATATCTGGATTCTTCGACTTATTAATAGCATCCTCAACTTCTTTTTGCGCCCGCAATTGCATCCCGGTACGATATAATATCCCGTCATAGAGTTTTGCCACTACTTTAGCAGGATATCTGTCAAGAAGGACTCCAAGATATTGCACCGGATCGCCGTTAGTAGATATAAAAACATCCTGATCGGTTTTGGTCATAAACGGAAGACGCGTATCCCATTGCTCTTTTAAAATATTGAAGTACCGCTCGGCTGCCTCTACAGCGCCATCTGCGTCATTATTTCCCACACATGTGCCGGCATCATAGGCAGCCTCTATACATTCCAAAGTATAATTATCCTGACCGGTAGATCTTGCAAGTTGAGAAACCATGGAAAATGATTTCTTGAAGTTTACATAATCATTTTTCTTCATGCATAATAGAACATGACTCGCATATGCCTTATACCTGTCTCTTATACACATC
>DAWBVG010000260.1:0-1109 GCA_052279865.1 Muribaculaceae bacterium | reverse complement strand
TGGGCAAGATCCATATTTGTGGTATATCGCTCGGAGTTACCTGGGTATTTTTCGCAGGGATTCTTGCAGGTTATCTCGGTTTCTCCATTGATCCCGGAATGCTTAATTTCGCACAAAGTTTCGGTCTGATTCTTTTTATATATGAGTTAGGTCTTAAGGTCGGACCCGGATTCTTCAGTTCATTTCGACAGGGTGGGGTAAAACTTAATCTCCTTGGACTTGCCACCGTCGTGCTTGGCACGGGTGTGGCAATCGGTCTGAGCTATATCTTCAGCGTTCCGATGTCTGACATGACAGGCATCATAAGCGGGGCGACAACTAATACGCCGGCACTTGGTGCAGCACAGCAGGCATTGCAGCAGCTTGGAATTTCAGCCAATGGGGCGGCGTTGAGTTGCGCGGTGACGTATCCTCTTGGTGTGGTTGGGGTAATACTTGCAATCATTGTGGTTCGCAAGTTAGTTGTGAAAGATTCCGATTTCTCAGTCAATCTATCCGAAGATGATCACAACACTTTTATTGCAACGTTTCAGGTAAAAAATCCTGCGATATATGGAAAAAGCATAAAAGAGATTGCCGGAATAACACCTGTCAAGTTTGTAATTTCTCGGTTGTGGAGAGACGGGGAGGTCAGCATTCCTACATCCGATATGAATGTAAATGAGAATGACCGGTTAATGGTCATCACAACTGAAGCTGATGTGGAAGCTCTGACTGTCTTGTTTGGAGAGCATGAAAGCCGGGATTGGAACACGGGCGATATCGATTGGAATAAGATCGACAGTTCTCTTACATCCAAACATCTTATCATAAGTAAACCTGAACTTAACGGCAAAAAACTTGGCAGCCTGCGTTTGAGAAACAATTACGGCATCAACATAACTCGTGTCAGCCGCAGCGGTGTCATACTTCTTGCCACCCCAAGCCTCATTCTCCAACTTGGCGACCGACTTACGGTTGTAGGGAAAGAACATCAGATTGATAAAGTGGCGAAAGTTGTGGGGAATACTGCTACCAAACTTAAGGATCCTAACTTGGCGGTGATTTTCGTCGGGGTAGTGCTTGGATTGTTATTGGGATCGATTCCAATCGTGATACCCGGAATTTCT
>DAWBVG010000259.1:0-4020 GCA_052279865.1 Muribaculaceae bacterium | reverse complement strand
TCTCTTCCTCTGCTTCGGTAAGGAAGAGAATACTGAGGATGATAAGAGCTGAGAGAACAATGCACATTGCGATTATTGTTATCGCACCGCCGAAACGATCGTTTTCAGCTGCATTGCGAGCTTTCTCAGCCTGAATAGCCTTGCGGGTCATCTCGCTCTCCTGCACGGTGTTGACCTCTTCGGAATTGACCCAATCGCCTTCCACATTGGTCTGTTCGCCCTGTGTGGAAACCTCAGTATATTCTTGTTGCGGATCAGCGGAGACTGCCGCTGCAGCCGGAGCTGCAGCGAACAGAAGACCGCATAATGCCGCACTCAAAATATATTTTTTTAACATTTTGGTGCAATTTAATTATAAAGGAATGTTGCCGTGTTTCTTGGCAGGATTAGTCTGTTTCTTTGTGGCAAGCATGTTCAAAGCCTTGATCACGCGGAAACGGGTGTTGCGAGGTTCGATGACATCATCGATGTAACCGTATTTTGCTGCATTGTAGGGATTAGCAAAGAGCTCACGATATTCCTCTTCTTTCTCTTTGATGAAAGCAGCGGGATTTTCCTGGGTCTTGGCTTCCTTAGCATAAAGCACTCCAACCGCACCTTCTGCACCCATAACGGCGATTTCAGCAGAGGGCCATGCATAGTTGACATCGCCGCGAAGCTGCTTACAGCTCATCACAATGTGACTACCACCGTAGCTCTTGCGTAAAGTTACTGTTACCTTAGGAACTGTCGCTTCTCCATATGCGTAAAGAAGTTTTGCGCCGTGAAGGATGACACCATTGTATTCCTGACCGGTTCCGGGAAGGAAGCCAGGTACGTCAACGAGAGTAACCAGAGGAATATTAAACGCGTCACAGAATCTTACGAAGCGAGCTGCCTTGCGTGATGCGTTTGAGTCAAGAACACCTGCAAGAACCTTGGGCTGATTTGCAACAATACCAACAGACTGACCATTGAAGCGGGCAAAGCCAATGATGATATTCTTGGCGTAATCGCGTTGAATTTCGAGGAATTCGCCGTTATCGACAATCGCACCTATAACATCATACATATCGTAGCTGCGTTTTGCACTGTCGGGTATAATGTCATTGAGTTTGTCTTCAAGACGATCGATGGGATCTGTGCATGTCACAAGGGGAGTCTCCTCAAGATTATTCTGCGGAATATAGCTGAGAAGCTTGCGTACGATTGTGATTGCATCTTCTTCCGATTCAGCAGCAAAATGAGTTACGCCGCTCTTGGTTGAGTGAACGGATGCACCTCCAAGATCCTCCTGAGAAACATCTTCACCAGTGACGGTCTTTACAACGGTAGGCCCGGTGAGGAACATATAGGAAAGACCCTTGGTCATGATAGTGAAGTCAGTCAGGGCAGGGCTGTATACAGCTCCACCTGCACAAGGACCGAGGATTGCTGAGATCTGAGGAATCACACCTGATGCAAGGATATTGCGCTGGAAGATTTCAGAATATCCGGCAAGAGCATTGATACCTTCCTGGATACGTGCACCACCTGAATCGTTGAGACCGATGACAGGAGCACCCATTTTCATTGCCATGTCCATCACCTTACAGATCTTCTGTGCCATAGTCTCAGACAGAGATCCACCGAGCACGGTGAAGTCTTGGGCGAATACATATACCAAACGGCCTTCAACTGTGCCGAATCCTGTTACGACACCATCTCCGAGCGGATGTTTCTTATCCATTCCGAAGTTGGTGGAACGGTGTGTTACGAACATATCGAGTTCTTCGAAACTTCCTTCATCAAGAAGCATAGCGATGCGTTCGCGGGCTGTATATTTGCCCCGCTGGTGCTGTTTCTCGATAGCCTTTTCACCACCACCGAGACGAGCTTCAGCCCTTTTATCTATAAGTTGGCTGATTTTTTCTTCCTGTTTGCTCATTATATAATATGTGTTGAAAATTGAATATGTGAGATATAAAAGACAAAACCCATCCCGTCATGTCAATTTTGAACAACGGAATGAGTCTTGAATTCGATAATTATTTATTAGGATCCTCGCAAAGCTCTGTGAGCACAGCTTCAGTTGATTTCGGATGGAGGAATGCAATCTGAAGACCGTCAGCACCCTTGCGCGGAGCTTTGTCAATGAGTTTTATGCCCTTCTCTTCTGCTTCGGCAAGAGCATTTGCTACTCCGTCTTCTATGGCAAATGCCATATGGTGCATGCCGCCGCGTCCACCGTTTTTCTCAATGAATTTTGCGATGGTGCTGTCGGGAGTAGTTGCCTCAAGAAGTTCGATCTTTGTGTCACCGACTTTGAAAAAGGCGGTAGTCACTTTCTGATCTTCAACAACTTCCTGCTTGTAGCATTTGAGACCAAGCACGCTTTCATAATACTTGATAGCCTCTTCGAGATTGGGAACGGCTATTCCGATGTGTTCAATGTGTGAAATTTTCATTGAAGTTAGTATTTAGGTTAGTTTTGTTGCTTTTTAATATTTGGTGCAAATATACTAATTTTTTTCGTGTAAATGATAAATTTTTTGTAATTTTGCAAAAACATATTTCGACTACATGGAACTAACACCCCAACTGATTGCCTCCATAATTGGAGGCAAGGTTGAAGGCGACGGGAATGTCAAGCTCACAGGCTTTGCCAAAATCGAGGAGGCAGTGCCCGGTTACGTCACGTTTATAGCCAACCCAAAATATACTCATTATATATATGAGACCAAGGCATCGGCAGTATTGGTATCGGATGATTTCCAAGTTGAGCATCCAGTAACGCCGGTCTTGATTAGAGTAAAGGATCCCTATGTGGCATTAGCGGATCTGATGAATGCAATGGAGAGCACGCGCCCACAGCCAAAAGGCATTGAGCAGCCTTGCTTTATTGCAGAAGGCGTTGTTGTGCCCGAAGACGCGTATATCGGAGCGTTCGCTTACATAGGGAAAGGAACTGTTATCGGCAGAGGTGCCAAAATCTATCCTCAGACTTATATCGGAGAAAATGTAAAAATTGGAGAAGACTGCGTGATACGCGCAGGCGTGAAGATCTATCAAGAATGTGAAATCGGTAAAAGGTGTATTATACATTCTGGAGCTGTAATCGGTGCTGATGGATTTGGCTTTGCTCCGCGTCCGGATGGATCATACGAAAAAATTCCCCAGATTGGAAACGTCATACTTGAGGATGATGTGGAAGTCGGTGCGAATACTACGATTGATCGTGCCACCTTTGGTTCAACACGCGTTGGTAAGGGCACAAAACTTGATAACCTTATTCAGGTCGCCCATAACGTTGAGATCGGAACAGGAAATGTCTTTGCTGCTCAGGTTGGAATAGCAGGATCAACAAAGATTGGAAATTATAATCAGGTCGGAGGGCAGGTAGGTTTCGCCGGTCATATTCATGTAGGAAACATGAACCAGTTTGGTGCCCAGTCGGGAATACCCAACAGCGTAGGAGACGGTAACAGACTGATTGGATACCCTGCGGTAGAGCTTAGGCAGTTTGCCAAGACGCAGGTTTATTTAAAGCGTCTCGGTGAACTTTTTAATAAAAAATAATAACAACGTCTCTTATCTCATATAATAGAGCTAAGAGTCAGAACAAATAAATTATGCAACAGCTAACACTAAACGAATCTTTCACAGTTAAGGGGAAAGGTTTGCATTCAGGATTGAATATCACAGCCACATTTAATCCTGCGCCTGAAAACACAGGATATCGTATATGTCGCGTAGATCTTGAGGACCGTCCAATAATTCCCGCCGTTGCGGAGAATGTGGTAGACACTCAACGTGGCACCGTGCTCGGTAAGGGCGATGTTAGAGTTTCTACTGTGGAACATTCATTGGCGGCGTTATATGCTGCTGGTGTTGACAACTGCCTCATTGAGGTTGATGGTCCTGAACTTCCGATTCTTGACGGAAGCGCGATCATCTATGTCAATGAAATTGAGCGTGTAGGTCTTAAAGAGCAAAATGCCGACAAAGATTTCTATATTATCAAGGAAAAGACGCAGTTTAAAGATGAGTCCGGTTCGATGC
>DAWBVG010000258.1:0-2075 GCA_052279865.1 Muribaculaceae bacterium | reverse complement strand
GATGATATATACATGGATGATATGTTGCCTAAAGTATATTATGGATTAGGCAACTCTTTTAAATACAAAGGTTTCGATTTTGAATTGTTTTTCTATGGGAATTTAGGTGTCAGGAAATTTAATCAGAGTTATGGAAAAGTGAATCTGGAAGGTACTTTTGAGGCTGGAAATATGACGCAGGATGTATTTCATGTCTGGAATTCACAGACCAATAGCGGAAATGCAAAATTCCCGGGTGTGGCATCCCGATATCTGACATTGCCAGGCAACTGCGGTACTGATATAGGATACGAGAACGCATCATTCCTACGCATGCGTAACATAACGTTAGGTTATACATTCGGTCCGGAGTTTTTCAAATGGACCAAAGGTTATGTAAAGAACATCAGGCTATACGTTGATTTCCAGAATCCTTTTACCATTACACGATTCAAGGACAGCGATCCTGAAATAAATATGACCGGTATAGGGCTTAATGGTGGGCAGTTCCCGAGTAACCGTGCTTATACAATGGGTATAAAACTACAATTCTAAATGGATTATTACAATGAAAAAGATATATCTGTATCTGGCTGCACTTTCGTTGCTGTTTGGCAGCTGTGAAAACAATTTTGATCCCCAGATCTACGGCAGTCTTCTTCCCGGACAATTCCCTACGAATGAAAAGGAATACGAGGCATACATGATGACATGTTATCTGCCTTTCACTACCGTATGGACCTACGACATGTCGTCGGCAGGTCTGCAACATGGGTGGTACATACAGTCTGGTGGTGTTGTACGTATGTTTGATTCTACAACCGATATAGAGGGGGAGAATAACAATTCTAACGATTTCGGACGCCTCACACGCGGTGACTTCTCTAATGCAGTATATTACTGGCGAGGTACCGTTAGCGATGAGAATTCTCCGAACCATTTCCCCAAAACGGCACAGATAACCCGCTACACCGAGATAATAGATGTGCTTGAAAAAGCAGACATTGATAAGGCGAAGAGGGAAGAGTTGGTTGGAGAGGCTCGTTTGTGCAGAGGAATTATGATGTATTTCCTTATGCATAATTTCGGACCGGTGCGTGTAGTGCTCGATCCTGAGAAAATAAATGATCCTGAGACTTTGTCGAACATATCCCGTCCCACGCTTGATGAGATGTGCGGTTGGATTAAAGACGATCTCGAATATGGAGTGGAGCATGTTCAGGAAACGACACCCGACAGAGGACGCTTCACCAGAGATGTTGCCCGGGTGTTCTTGATGCGTCATTGTCTTAATGAAGGTGAGCATATGCAGGGTTATTATGACCGTGGTTTGGAAATGTACCGGGAGTTGGTGAGCACCGGCAAATATCGCTTGTTTAAAGAGGGAGACAATCCTTATGCCGAACAATTCCTTAACAAGAATAAATTCAATTGTGAGGTAATAGCAGCCATAAGTTGCAGCGAGCAGGCAGACGGTGGTCCAATGCACGGCAACATGAATGCTTTCATGATGTGGGCTCTTCCGTCTGATGTGGCTGTGTCTGAAACGTTTATACGAGGAGGTGGCTGGCTTCAGGCTTTCAGCATCGACAAAAATTTCTATTCCACTTTTGATTCCAATGATCTTCGCCGTAAGACAATCGTTACGAGCTACGTTGCAAATGACGGAGTGACAGTGACGCGTAATCATTTCGGTAGCCGATGGTTTGGCTATATCATTAATAAATGGCCACAGGAGACAAATACTACTTTCCAGGGACAGGATATCCCCGTGGCTCGCTGGGCAGAGGTTCTGCTTAATTTTGCAGAGCTCGATGTGCGCAAGAAAGGGAGCGTTACGGCAGAGGCTCTTGCCGCTGTCAACGAAGTGCGCGATCGCGCCGGTTTACCAGGACTTAGCGGTAGGGCAGCAACAGTCAAAGATGATTTTCTTGATGCTCTTCTTACAGAGCGTGCACATGAATTATTCTTTGAGGGCAACCGCAAGATCGATCTCATCAGGTTTAATAAATATGCTCAAAAATTCTACGAGAATAAATCGCGAATCCCGACACATCAATATATGCCATTGCCAAACTATGCGGTTGAGCAGGCAG
>DAWBVG010000257.1:0-12589 GCA_052279865.1 Muribaculaceae bacterium | reverse complement strand
TTATAAACTCTTAAACTTTAAGTTGAAGCTTGCGAAACCTAAATAAGTAAAAAGGAATAATTGACGTGCCTGAACAATCATATTAAGGATTTACTGCGTCGCGGATTCATATGCCATGCGGCATATGACGGGAGTCGGATTGTAGCTGATGGTTGATCATATTATTGTAGTATGAGAAATGTTGAATGTGAAATGTCGAATTTCAGGTGGGGAGGGTCGTAAACGATCTGACGGAGATGCAGAGACCCATCCAGCAATCTGTTTGTTTATGATTGTTCAATGAATCGTCAATGTTCAATTGTGTTGAACATAGTAATATTTTTGAACAAAATATTTGGAGATGTCGCCATTGTTCATTAAATTTGCAGAGTTCAGTACTATTGAACATTGTTGGATAATTGAACAATATGAGTAATCAAGAGATATTAAATAGAGCCGTTGCCGCGTTGAATAACCATCTCAATACTGGTAATGCAACGATAGATTATGATGGCGATACTCCCTTTCTTACTTTGATGGGGAAACGATTTGTATGTATAGTCGAGCCTAATCTGACGCTTGGAATGATGGTGGATAAGATTCCTGACGGTTACAAGCAACCGGATAAGGGCGTGCGATACCTTTATGTTACAATCAATGCGACTCCGAAGATGTTGGAAGTGGCAAAACTTCCGGATATTAACATACTTGACTGTGCCGGAAATTGTAACATCCAGTATCAACTTAGGAATGGAAATATAGTGTTGATGTTAGCCAATAAAGGGGAAAAGCCTATTGAGGACATTACCGCCAAGGCATATCCAATTTTTTTGGAGAAAGGTTTGAAAGTCATTTTCTATCTGCTTTTGGATAAGAAAAATGTCGGGAGACCTTACCGAGAGATTATGGATGCGACAGGCGTAGCAATCGGAACTGTTAAGAATATTATTGACGGCTTGATATATCAGCAATTTGTTCGTGTTGAGAATAACAAACGCTTTCTTGCAAATACAGGCAGACTTCTGATGATTTGGGCTAATAATTATGGTCAGAACCTTAAACCTAAGCTGATTCAGACCCGTTTCGCATTTCGTAATGAGGGTAAGGGCAGGAATTGGGAAAACTTAGTATTGCCCGATGGCATGGTTTGGGGCGGAGAGACAGCCGCCGCTTTGACTGACGGATTTATAACTCCAGGAGAGTTTACAATATATACCAATGTCCCTGCTGCCACCCTTATGAAAACGGGAGCTGTAATTCCAGATACTGATGGTGAGATTACAGTATATCAGAAATTTTGGACAGGAGCGGATGCAAGAACTGTTCCTGCTGTACTTACTTATGCGGATTTGATGGATACTGCCAATGGGCGTTGCATTGAAGCTGCTCAAAAGATAAAAGAAAATGAGCTTAAATATCTCCTCTGAAGAGATTGACAATCCTCTGCTGATTGACTTGTTGCGACACCTCAACCACACATTTTCAAGAATCGGGAACGAATTCTTTGTAATAGGTGCTACTGCCCGCGACATTATACTTCAGGTCCTTGCCAATACAACTGTAAGAAGAAAAACCCGAGACCTTGATATAGCCATTGCAGTGACGGGCTGGGATAAGTATAATGAGGTTTGCAGTGCATTGATTGAAAATGGCTTCGAGAAAGCTACACATCAGGCGCAACGGTTCTATTTTGGTGATTACGAAGTGGACATAGTGCCATACGGCGCCGTTGCAAAGGCTGATGACAATATATATTGGCCACCGGAGGAAACAATCGCGATGTCGGTCAAAGGATTCGATGAAGTGCTGAAAGAGGCAATTACAGTATGTGTCAACAATGAATTTGAAATCGGGATAGCTTCGCTCCACGGGCTGTTTCTTTTGAAACTTAATGCCTGGCTCGACCGTAATATCGGCACCAACAAGGATGCCGAAGATATGTGGTATATTGTTGACAACTATTATTTCGCCAATGAAGAAAGAGGTGTTCACCCGGGAGTATATGAACTTGACGATTTTGACCTGACTGTTGGTGGAGCGTACTGGATGGCTCATGATATTGCTGATATTCTTGGTAAAGATCAATTGCTCTATTATCGGGACATTCTGGCAAAAGAAGCTTCTCTCGAAGAGGAGAGCCGTCTTGTAGTACAAATACTTGAAACGCATAGGATCCTGACTTCGACTGATGTAGTAAGGGTGTTGAGTACCATAGCAGACGTGTTCACTAAACGTATAGGCGATGATTGACGTAGAAATATTCACACAGTCGGGTTTCGATAAGATAAACGAAGATTATGTTTGCCATAAAGAGTTTTCTTTGGGCGGTCATGTAATAGCCGTTGCTGACGGAATGGGTGGATTGTCTTTTGGCGATGTTGCTGCAAAATTGGTAGCTGAGAGTATTGTCTCATCTCTTAACGATGTTGGTGACGATAATCGAATTGATAATCGAGTATCCGTCGGTATAGAATTAGCCAATGATAATATCCGGAGGGAGTGCGAACTTCGTAAGGCCCGAATGGGAGCTTCAGTGGCTGTTGCGGTAATCAATGGAAACGTGTGCCATTACTCGTCGCTTGGCAATGTCAGGATATATATACTGAGGGACAAAAAGCTTAAATTAATAACGGAAGACCACACCAATAGAATTGCCGGGCAGCCATACCTTTCACGATGCGTCAACGGAAAACCGTTCAGACACAAAATAATTGTCGAATCAATAGGGTTGTTCTCAGGAGATGAACTTATAATCGCAACTGATGGGTACTATATACACAATGATGTGATTTCTGAAAACAATCCTATGATTGTAGATGATGATGCAACTATTGTGAAAATAAGCGTAAAGTAATGATTTTTTAAGACTTGTACGCAAAGTCAGACTTGTGGATGTCCGGAAAATTCATTAACTTTACAATCAAGAAAAAGAGTATATTCACACGTTCGAGGCAAGATGATGCGACGGTCGTAACGCCCAATTGTCCAATCTGCGCAGACCCGGGCGCAAAATGCAGAAAACGATGAAAATTGCAAGTGTGGGGCATAACCATCGGCTTCGATCCGCGATGCTATATATCAATAATTTCGATTCCGATTAGCGTTTTTTTTCATTAAGTTTTGGTTAAGGATTTCGATAAATAAGTTAAAATATTTTGTTTTGTAACTAAATTGTTTTAAATTTGCAACGATATGTGAAGAATGACGAATAACGAATAAAAACAGCATATGCTGTTTTTATTAAATATCCTTCCAAGGATATTTAATAAGGTCTTTATTTGCAATACCCATGAAAACTCGCGTATTCCCTATAGAAACCGTTATCGTCAAAAATTTCATATTTATTTGGAATAAATATAATTAACAATAATATTAACTTTAAAATCAACGTTTATGAAGAAAATTTTACTTTCTCTCGCGGCAGCATCACTCGCGCTGTCAGTATCAGCTCAGACAGTTTATTTCGAAGAAGATTTCGAATGGTTGGCTCCTTGGTGTGAGGCTGGCAATAAAGATGGTAAAGCTGGAGATTGCGTAGGAACAAATGATCCCAGTGTAAATTCACCTCAAATAGTTGCAACCGAAATTGAGGGTAAGACAGTGGCAGCTACTCTGGAGGAAAAAGGTTATAATTTGTTAAGATGGTGGGCATCCAGCAAGAAAGAGGGTGAATGCATATACATTAATGCAAATTATCTTAAGTTCGGAAAAACTAGTTATCAAGGTGGAATCATTTTGCCGGCAATGTCAACTATGGCAAATGGCGCGACGGGTGTTCATATCTCATTTGATTGGTGTCCTCAACGCCAAGGTTCAGGGGTAATAGACCCAACTTCATTAGTCGTTTTGGTGAAGAATGGCGAAGATGAGAAGTCGTTTACTGTTCCAGCTCATGGTATAGAAAAAGATGGTGATTTAAAATGGGTACACGCTGATATTGATTTATCCGGTGCAACTTTTAATAAGGATACGAGAATCACTCTCCGTAACGCTGACGATCAGTTGAAGAGTGGGAAAGCCTTGCGTTGGCATCTTGACAACATCAAGGTTTATGCAGAAGGTGGTAGCGGCGTAGCCGGCATCGAGGCTGAGGAGAATGCTCCTGTTGAGTATTATAACCTGCAGGGTATCCGCGTTGCTAATCCTGAGAATGGTCTCTATATCGTTAAGCAGGGTAACAAGGTTACAAAACGCGTAATTAAGTAATCAATCCTTAATATACACCTATTCGCAGGTGGGAGCCGGAGGCTTCCACCTGTTTTGTTATACTATCTTGAGGAAATATCTTTCTTAGAAAATATAAGTAAGTATTGGAAATTAGTTTTATAATAAGTAAATGCAGAGCTTATTTAAATTTTGAATCTTTTGGATGCTTCCTGATTTCTTATCAGTCACATAGCCCGCTATGCTCCTTCTTCGAAATCAGGAAATCATCTCAAAATCTCCTAAAATTTAATATAAGCTAATTTCCAACATTTACTTATTCGTAATAAATTTAAACTCCAAGCACAATAGCCGGATGGATATTTAGTCGCTGACTTATTACACGAGCCTGCACGAGGGTTGGCTCTTTCTTGCCTGACAGATATTCCGATTTATCGGGATGCGCCCGATAAGGTGAAAGGTTATAGGTAATAGTAAAGGAGTAAAGGTGAATTGGCATGTCTCTAATGTGAGTGTCAAGACGTAGCTGCTTGTGGGTGTCGGGCTCCGGCTTGCTCGCAACTGCAGCCTCTCGGTAAGGAAAAGGAATTTTGTCCTTGATTTGTGCTGCAGTTGCGAGCAACAGCAGCTACGGTCTGAGGTACCGTTGGATACAAATCTTTCAGGCGTGCCAATTTATCCTTTTTGCTGTTCCCTTTTACTTCTTACTTTATCGGGGCGCAGCCCGATAAAGGGGGATTTGATGAAGATGGAGATTATATATTGAGGGCGAAAAGTTTACTTTGGTAAAGAGTATGGATGTTGGTAATCAAGGATATATAGTTTTAAAAGTTTACTTTGGAGTTTTACCGGCAGGTAGATGTATAAAGAAAGGGTTGTAATTTTGCTATCGAAGTTTGCGGGATGAAAACATTATGATTTCAGTTCTACGAGTGTTTGATTCACCACTACAATGAAAAACTCACTTCTTGGAAATATGGCTTGCCATCCGCAACTCCGACTAAACAACAAAACACATTAACCTAAACCAACAATTCATTATGAAAAAAAATCTACTGCTTTTAGCCGCCGCAATGGCAGCTGTCTCACTTTCAGTGCAAGCACAATGTTATCTCGCATTTCGAGGCAAAGCCACTGTAGGAGACAAACAGATAACCGGAAATTTTACGAATAATGTAGCCAACATGGCTCCATTTACTTATAACAATGTTGATGGCACAATGACCGTTACCATTGACGAATTGCAGACCGACATTGGAGGTTTCAAAATCCTTATCAATGATACGGAACTTATTGATAAGATTACAGAAGAATTCAATGGTGGCAATACTTCCTGGAAAGCTTCGACATGGCACACAATGTATGGCGCGGATGTAAAGGGTGGCGGTCTTGTAAGTCTTGATAAAGATGCCGAACCCATAAAGCTCGTAAGGTTTTATGATTTGAATAAAGAGACGGGTCACTCTCCGGGCGAGATTCAGTTTGCCGGAGGTGTAAAGACAGCAAAGAATGTAAAATTAACTTTTTATCCGGAGTCCGGAATGCTTTCCGCGGAGGGCGAGCCGGTGGAATATAAGGACTTCGGGATTGCTTGCGCATCTAATAAATGGGGCGCTCCTGCCGGTGATTATTTGTTTAAGCATGAAGGCAACGGTATTTATTCCGGAACAATAAATTTTACGGATGATATGTTGGCTGCAGGCCAGACTTACAAGACTTTTAAGATCCGCCCTGTAACTAATACAAAACCAATATATGGCTTTGCAAAAGATGAAAGCAATAGTATATTCGGTAAAACAGAGTCTGTTACGCGTAGTGAAGAAGAGATGAAACAGATTCTTACAGGTTACCACATAGACTCGGAAAAACGCAGAGAGCCGGGAGTCGGTTCCGGGTCGGCAAATACATCAGTGACACTTCCGGCAACGATCAAAGCTCAACTTGATGGCAAATACAATGTGCGGTTTGACTCCAATACCGGGGAGCTGACACTTTCTCAGGATCCCGGGGGTGCGACGGGCGTTGAGGAGATAGTTGTAGAGACTGAGGCTCCTGTGGAGTATTTCAATATGCAGGGCATGCGGGTGGAAAATCCTGAGAATGGAGTATTTATCCGCCGTCAGGGCAATAAGGCTACGAAGGTGAGAGTTAAATGAATATAAATAGTTTGAACCCATTCCAATTGATAATTTAAGATAGATTTACTGATGAGCCCGCATTTTTTATACGGGCTCATCGTGGTTACACCTTCTCAAAGCCGCGAGCAATGCTCGCTAAACAGAACCTAAATCAGCGAATATCCGATTCAATTAGGATTCAAGGGAATTAATTCGATTTGAATCAAGAGAAAATAGATTCGATTTGAATCAAAAGGGAAATAGATTCGATTTGAATCAAAGGGAAATAGATTCGATTTGAATCAAGAGGAAATAGATTCGATTTGAATCAAAGGAAAATAGATTCGATTTGAATCAAGAGGAAATAGATTCGATTTGGATTCGAGGGAGATAGATTCTGGATAGATTCAGGGAATTTGATTTTGAAAAATGAGTTTGATATGAAGATAGCGAAGAAATATATATTTATGATGGCTCCTGCGTTGGTGGTTGCAATGTTGGGAGGATGCGGCGGAAGCAATGGTGATGAGCCGGAGCAGCCGAACCCTACACCCCCGGTTGTGGAAGAGAAGGATATCAATCCTCCTTTTCAAACTGATGATGATGAGATCAATATTCTTTTTATTGGTAATAGTTTCACTCAGGATGCCACGGAGCATCTCCCGGGAATGCTTGAGGCGTCGGGTGTGAAGAATGTGCATATGACACGTCTCTTTCATGGTGGTTACACTCTGCCTGAGTATCTTGCTAATTTCAACAATGAGAATATCTGCGCCGCAAGAAACTATCATCCCGGCTACAAGCAATGGAACAGCAATGAGTCTCAAGATGATTGTCCTGCCAAGGTTTTGAAATCAAGAGAGTGGGATATTGTAGTTCTGCAGGAGCATACCGGACGTAAGGAGGGTTGGGAATGGCCCGGCACTCTGAAAGACGCTCTCGAAGGGTTGCGTAATAAGATTAATGAAGCTCAGCCTGATCATAAGCCTACAATAGTATATCTAATGTCGCAAACCTATAGCAATGGTTCCAATGTGTTGAAAAACAATTTTTCAGACAATCGCACAATGATGTTTGCAACCACATGTTTTGTGGCAGGAAAGGTGCTTGAGCGCACTCCGATCGATAAGATCATTTCTACCGGTGCTGTTCTGGAGAATCTGCGCACAACGAGTCTGAACATTGACAACGGGATGCAACTGACACGCGACAGTTACCATATGGATTATGGTATCAGCCGATATGCTGCGGCTTGCGCCGTGTTTGAGACCATCATCACTCCTACAACAGGTAAGAATGTGGCAGACTGCACTTACCGCTACGCCAAGTCGAGCACTAAGAATGGAGAATATTCCACACCCGTGACAGATGCAAACGCACCAATCGCTCAGGCTGCAGCGCATGCAGCAGTGGCTAAGCCATTCGAGGTTACTCAGCTGGGATTGTAGGAATTCCGGAAATTGTTATAAATTTGCAGGATAGACACCATTTTATCCATTATCCATGAAACTCTCATTTTCCATTGTATTTGTCATTGCATCTGTATTCATTCAGTCGGCAATGGCAACTCCTTCCAACAATGAATTGCTGGAATGTCTCGATTCTTTGCTTATCAACCGCAATGACCTTGAGAAAAAACGGCAATATATAGTTGATGATTATCGGCATAAGCTCTCGAACGCGCGCAATGATGATGAGCGTTACCGTCTCAATAATATGTTGTATGAGATCTATTCGCTTCACAGCATAGATTCGGCAATGAACTATCTTGATAAAAATTTCAGGATAGCCCGTGCCGCAGGAGACACTCTCAGGATAGCGGATCTGAAGATCAAGAAGTCCTTCCTTTATGCGGCGTCCGGTCTGTTGATGGAGTCGGCGAATGAAATTGCAGGGCTGAAGAGCTCTCGGCTTCCACTCAACACCCGCAAGGCATATTTTGCCCAGATGGCATATCTTTATGATCATATGGCAAATTATCTGCGTATAAATCCGATAAGCACGAATGCATATTTCGACAAATCGAATGCCTATAAGGATTCTCTGGTTGCGGTAATGAAGAAGGAAGACCCTGAATATCTCTGGTATAAGGGGTGGGGAAGTCTTGGGGCTCCGGTTGAAAAACGGAATGAAGTGATACGAGAGCTGCGTAAGAATCTTGACAAGTCTACTCTCACTACTCTCGATGATGCAAAGAATGCCTATATACTTGGGTGTCTTTACAATAAGAATGGCGATTCCGGGAATGCATTGCGATATGTGGCTATGTCGGCAATTGCGGATGTTCAGTTGTGCAATCGTGACATAGCATCGCTTCAGCGGTTGGCGATGATGTGTCTTGAAGAGGGTGATGTTGAACGTGCTCATAACTACATAGGTTATTGCATGGAAGCTGCGTTGAAATATCCCAATCGGGTGAGAGCCAGCACTATCGCTCCCCTCCAACATCAGATAAATGCTGCATATCAAGAGAAACTGCGCACGCAGGAACGCATGCGAAGGATATTCCTGATTCTTGTGAGTATCCTCAGTGTCTGCTTTGCTGTGGCTGTTTTGGTCATCATTCGTGAGATGAGACAGCTAAAAGAGCAACGAAAGGGGCTCGATGAGGTGAATGCCTTGCTTAATGCGAGAGTGAAAGAGTTGTCGGAAACAAAATCACAACTTTCAGAGGCGAATGATAAGCTCTCTTCGCTCAATGCTCAGCTGAAGGAGGCAAATACTGAACTTAACGAATCCAACTATGTAAAAGAGGAGTATGTAGGGTATGTTTTCTCACTGTGCTCGCATTATATCAAGCAAATGGATGATTTCAGGCGAACGATCAACCGCCATGCCAAGGTGAAACAGTGGGATGATATCCTCACTCTTACTGAAGGAAAGAGCCTGGAGAAAGATGCGTTGAAAGAATTCTATAATAACTTTGATACGATATTCCTGCATCTTTACCCTCATTTTATAAGTGATTTCAATTCATTGTTGCAACCCGACCAGCAGATATTGCCCAAAGACGGAGAGCTTCTATCAACGGAATTACGCATCTATGCGCTCGTCAGACTTGGTATTACCGACAGCGTGAAGATTGCCGACTTTCTGCATTGCTCACCTCAGACGGTGTATAACTATCGTTTCCGCACACGCAACAAGGCGATTCTTCCCAAGGCGGAATTTATCGAGGCTGTGAAGACGCTGGGACACGTCGTTATCGAATAATGCTTAAAAGAATGTTTAATGTGAAATGGGTAATGTTTAATTGAGGAGGGGTGAGGGCTTACATTCAAGGAAGGATTGTAGATATGCAATTATTTGAATATCAATAAAACAGGTGATGAACTGATTTACTCGTATATATTACCTGCAAGAACAACACACATGATAATGATATAATTTTGTCAGCGTATATCAATAACAACTAACCTATACCAAATGAAAACTAAACGTATTTTAATGCTGCTTTCAGTATTGGCATTGTTTCTGTCAATTCCTTTTGCAGCATCTGCCGCTCCTATTACGGTGAACGGCATGGTGGTTGACGAAACCGGAGAACCGGTTATCGGTGCTACCGTAATGGTGAAAGGCACTTCTGTAGGTGCTTCGACTGATCTTGACGGCAAATTCTCCTTCCATGCAGAGAAGGGGGCAAAGATAATTGTGACCTCTGTCGGTTACACGAGTGTGGAAGTGAAGGCGCAGCCGGAACTTAAGATCACTCTGAAAGAGGACCAGGCGCTTCTTGACGAAGTCGTAGTGATCGGTTACGGTCAGGTAAAACGCCGCGATGTCACCACCGCGATTTCCACTGTCGACAAAAAAGAGATTCAGAACCGTCCGCTTGTCACTGCCGGTCAGGCTCTTCAGGGAAAAGCAGCCGGCGTGCAGGTGATCCAGGGCACGGGTCAACCCGGTGCGGAACCGGCAATACGTATTCGTGGAGCTTCCTCTTTTAATGGCGATAATGATCCGTTATATGTAGTTGACGGTGTTGTCACAAGCTCTATCAAATATCTTGCCCCCACTGAGATTGAGAGTATGCAGGTGCTAAAAGACGCATCAGCGGCGGCTATATATGGTAGCCGCGCTGCAAACGGTGTGATTCTTATCACCACCAAAGGTGCCGACAGCGAGAAAGCAAAGGTATCGCTTTCGTTGAGCTATGGTGTGACCGATGTGGTGAATAAGTTCGATGTCCTCAACGTGGCTCAATATAAAGAGCTCCAGGATGAAATTGTAGGAGGTATAGCTCTTCCGGATGGTCTTACGGATCAAACCGACTGGTTTAAAGAGACCTATAAAACTGGAAGCACTCAGAACTATCAGGTGTCGATAGCTCAGAAGAGTAAATCGATGAGTTATTACATCTCGGGAGGATACGCCCGCGACAACGGTATTATTCAGAGCTCTTTCTATCAACGTTATAATTTCCGCGTGAAAGTGGACGGAGAGATTCGCAAATGGTTGAAGATGGGAGCAAACGTCGCCTATTCCGATGCCATGTCGAATGCCGGTGGTGCTTTCGGAACAGGCGCTAACCGTGGAGGTGTCGTGCTTGCCGTGATAAATACACCAACCTATGCTCCGGTATGGGATCCGGAAAATCCAGGACAATATTACTCCAACTTTTATGGAATGGCGAACTATGGCAGCCCGGCAGAGAATCAGGCGCGCACAGCCAATACGCGCTATCGTCTTCATTATTTTCTTGCCACCGGCGATCTTCTTTTCACTATTTTGCCGAACCTTACGCTCCAAAGCAAATATACCTTGCGACGCAATAACGGACATGACACAACATTCCTTGACCCGATTTCCACTCAGGCAGGTCGTGATGCCCATGGAAAAGGTACTGATGCACGCAACACCAACACTCAGCAGATGTGGGATAATATCCTCAATTATAATCTCGAGCTTAAGGCTCATCGTTTAGACGTTATGCTCGGCTCTTCGTGGACCGATTCGGATTATCGCAACAGCTATATAGAAGGTTCCTGTTTTCGCGACGCGGATATCCAGACCTTGAATGCCGCCAACAAGATATCGTGGGATTCAACAGCCACCAACATCACTGAATGGGGCATCCTCTCGTTTTTCGGGCGTGTGGCTTACAATTTCGACTCCCGTTATCTTGTGACCGCCAATCTGCGTTATGATGGTTCTTCAAGATTGCATCCCGATCGCCGCTGGAAAGCTTTCCCTTCATTTTCGGCAGCATGGCGTGCTTCGGAGGAGTCTTTCCTTAAGAATGTTGGATGGATCTCCGATCTCAAACTGCGAGGCGGTTGGGGAAAGACCGGCAATCAGGGAGGTATCGGTGAATATGCTTATCTTCAGCGATATGGCTACAATCGCGTGGAATGGTGGGTAGCGGGTAATGAATTCTCTGCTCCATCCATTGCGCAATCGAATCTTCGCACACCAGACCTTACTTGGGAAACAACAACATCTACCGACATCGGTATTGATTTCTCAATCTTCAATGGTCGTTGGCAATTCAATGCCGACTGGTATTACAAGAAAACCACCGACATGCTTATGACCGTGGCTCTTCCCGCCGGTTCGGCAGTGGCAAGCTCTATCCAGCGAAACGAGGGCGCCATGACCAACAAAGGTTTTGAATTTTCAATCTATTCGCATAATATCCAGGGAGAATTCTCATGGGCAACATCGCTCAACATGAGTTTTAACCGCAACCGTCTTGATGATCTACAGCTCAAGAAGATTTATACTTCGGTTAATGCTCCTTCGTCGAATGAAGATATTATCCGCAATGAGCCGGGGCGTCCGCTTTCTGGATTCTATGGTTACATTGCAGATGGTGTGGATCCTGAGACCGGCGACATGATATATCGTGATCTAAATGGAGATGGTCGTATTTCTGCTTCCGATCGCACCTATATAGGAGATCCCAACCCCGATTTCACATATGGTATGACTAATACATTCTCTTGGAAAGGTTTTGACCTGAGCATCTTTATTCAGGGTTCTTACGGCAACGACATCTATAATCTTTCGCGTCATAACACGGAGGGTATGTTCGACGGCAAGAACCAGACTACGGTTGTGCTCGACCGCTGGCGCATCCCGGGTCAGATCACGGATGTGCCGCGCGCAAGTTTCACGCTCCGCAATTCTACATATTTTGTGGAAGACGGCAGCTATCTGCGACTGAAAAATATTTCGCTATCGTATAATTTCAGCGGGAAATGGATGAAGAAGATAGGTCTGTCACGTCTTCAACCTTATTTCACGGCAACGAACCTTCTTACCTGGACAAAATACAAGGGTATGGATCCTGAGGTGAACCAGTATGGCAACTCCGGTGCGGTGCAAGG
>DAWBVG010000256.1:0-2555 GCA_052279865.1 Muribaculaceae bacterium | reverse complement strand
GTTTTATATTATACGATCGTGTGTGCCGTCATCATTCAGGCGGCAGCTTTCTTGATTAGTACGGCTCCGGATTCCCGACGTCCGGTGAAGAAAGTGCTGTTTATCGGCGATTCGATGACCGGCTGGCTGTCTGAACGTCTCAATGCTTACGGCGAAGAGAATGGTTTCGAAGTTTCTACCGTGGTTTGGGATGGCTCAACGATTGCCAAGTGGGGCAATTCGTCGAAATTGTCGACTATCGTAAACGAACAGGATCCTGACGCTGTGTTCATCAGCTTGGGCATGAATGAACTTTTTGAACCGCGTCCGGAACAGAAACTGAAAACCGCTGTGGAGAATATAAAGTCGGCAGCTGGCACGCGTCCGATTCTGTGGGTTGGTCCTCCGTCATGGCCAGGTCATGACAAGGGAAAAGTGCTTAATGACTGGCTGGAATCTGAGCTTGGTGAGGATTCGTTTTTCCGCAGCTCGGATTTAAAACTTCCGAGGCAAAGCGCGAAAAATCCGCATCCCACACGCGCAGGAATGGTGGAGTGGATGGATTCGGTGGTAACGTGGATGCCGGATCATGCAGCTGTGGTTCTTCCCGGCATCAGCAAACCGGAGGGCGCGAAGATGTCACGCGGAAAGAGTTTTGTATATAAACGAATGAAAGAAACACTTTAATTTGATATTATGGAATTCAGAAATCTTGAGGAGAAGGATTACCCCGCTTTCTTGAAACTATACAACGAGAGTTTTCCGGAGAATGAACGCCGGATATATAAAAGTGCTGAGCATGTGGCTAATTTTGTGAAGGAGAAGGGTGGAAAATTTCACGCTTTTGCTATCGACGACGGTGGCAATGACTTTCTCGGTTTCCTTTCTTATTGGACTTTCGAGGGGTATGTCTACATTGAGCATTTTGCAGTGCAGCCGGAACATCGCGGCAAGAACATTGGTCGCAAGTTACTTTCTCACCTATTTGAGACGGTCAGCCCCAATGTGCTTCTGGAGGTTGAAAAACCGGAAACTCCTGAGGCTGAACGTAGAATCAAGTTTTATGAGCGTTGCGGATTCAAGCTTCGTGAAGATATCAATTATGTGCAGCCTCCCTACAGCGCTGAGCAAAGCGGCGTGGAGATGATGCTCATGACTCACGGAGATGTTAAACTTCGGGACACCCGCGATCTTCGCGAGATGCTCACCGAAGTCTACAATATGTATAGATAGGTAAGAGGTACAAGGTAAGAGGTAAAAGGTAAGAGGTAATAAGTAATAGGTAAAAAGTAAAAGGTGAGAGAGAAAAATACCTAAAGCCTAAAGCCTAAAACCTAAAGCCTATTAAAAATCATATCCTAAGGTGAAGACCCAGGCTTTGGTACGGCCGCCATAGCTGTAGCTGCCAAAGTCTGTCTTGACATCTTTCCATGCGCGGGTTATGCCTGCCATATAGTGGACCCCTACGGAATAGTGTTTCAAAATCTGTAAACCTGTTCCAAATTTCAAGCCGAAGTCGAGGGGTGCGGCTTTTTGTTGGAACTCGGCTCCTGCAGCGGGTACGCCTCCGTTGTCGATGGAGTTGTGGTTGACTTTGTTTTTAAGCTTTGATCCAAACATTAAAGACACGTAAGGTCCGAAGTCTACATTCCAGCGGATGTCATCGGTAATATTGAACCTCATTGAGCCGATGATGGGAATTGTAAGCGCATATGAATTGAAGGTGCCTGCCTGAGTCATCAGGTATTCTGAGGCGGGGATTCCTGCAGATGGAACAGTGTTGATGAAGGTGTAGGTGTTGGAGCGTGATTCAAAGAATACTCCGGGTTGCAGGGAAAGATAATCGCGCACGTTCAGGTCGGCTACAACACCAAGATCGAATCCTGTGCCCCAACCCTGCACATTATAGCCGGGCATGTTTTGCTCGCCAACAGTGCGGTTTGATGTGTTTACGCCAAGTCGGACACCGAGATTGAATGGCTGATCGGGAGTGGCAGTGGAAAAAAAGTCTGCGGCATGGGATGTTCCGGCTGCCAAAGCTGCTATGGCGAGGATTGCTGTAATTCGTTTCATAATACTTTTCTTTTTATTCTAAATGCAAATTTATAAAAATCCCGTTGATAATTGAAAAATTTAGCTAATTTTGCGTTCGATTTATGATTTATGCGTGCTTTTTATTATGCAACCATATTTGAAAACCGCGCAGCAATCACCATAAAAACACTAATTTAATATCTAACGATGGGCGGTAATAAATATAACAGCCTGATGACCAATGCAAAAGATTATGTAGTTATAATCTTCGGTCTCCTTCTTTATGCGTTTGCTTTCTGTGCGCTGATTCTTCCTCATGAAATCGTGATCGGAGGCGTTGCCGGTATCGGTACGCTCGTATATTTTGCCACAAACGGTTTTATTCCGGTGGCTGTAACTTCTTATGCTGTCAACCTGCTTTTGCTGGCTGCGGCTTACAAGATAGTGGGCAGGACATTCGTTTTACGAACGATTTTCGGTGTTACGGTTGTGGCTCTCGGTATCGGTGTCTTTGAAAACATATTCATGAGTATCGGGCATCC
>DAWBVG010000255.1:0-14501 GCA_052279865.1 Muribaculaceae bacterium | reverse complement strand
CAATGGCTGTAATGCCTAAATTTCAAAACATCACCACACTGCGCGCAAACAACACCGGGAGGGACCTATCATCTCAGATAACCGATTTCTTTGCACTCTCAAGAGAAACCAATCTCAACAGATACACTGGAATATCATTGCCGGGCGTGCCATCACTTAATCGTAAACGTACTCTCATGAATCGGTCTGCCATGATTTCTACCAATTCATTGTGGAAACTTAAGAACGGAGAATTTAAGACCCAGATTGATTATTCATTTAATCGTATCACCGCTGACGCCACCAACACCACCACTTATTTCCTTCCCGATGGCAACAAAATGATAACAGAAAAACGCAGCGGTTTGGAAAAGACCCATTCCCTCTCTGCGAAATTCATATACGAATTGAATAGGAAAACGGCTTTTATAAATAACACACTCAAAACAAATATTGACTGGGACAAAATTAATGTGGATTTAACAGGAAGTATTCCCAATAACCAGTTTGCCAATCTCCCGGATTATTACGTAAATAATGATCTTAAGATAATAAAACGGTTTAATGGTAAACATCTGATAACATTCAGGAGTCAGAATGAATGGGAGTCTCTTCCCCAGGCATTGAACGTAAACATAGATGGAAGTGTGTCACATCAGAATGTGCGAGATCATGCATTTTTCACTGATGAAAGCATTGCATACGCGTTCACCCTAAAAGGCATAACTGTCAGCATGGAGGCTGGGCTGAAAGGATATTTAAGATCCATGAAATCAGATCTTGAAGGAACTGTATTGGATTCTTTCGCAACAGCCGGAGTACTTGGAGATTTAACAAATACTGTAAATACCAACTACTTTACCATATACGCTATTCCCAAATTCGAATATTGGATTCAAAGGGTAAACATTGCGCTTAATGTGCCAATAAGATTTGCACAATTTGCCTTCAACAAATCAATAGCTGACAGGTCGGAGTTCTACATCTCTCCCTCACTTAAAGTCAACTGGAAGCCGAATAATCGACTGTCAGTTACATTTGGGGGAAGAACGGGACGATCACCAATGAACCTAAATCTCATTCATCCCGGATATGTCATGACTGATTACCGCTCATTCAGCAAAGGAGTTGACGATTTCTATAATTCCAGTTCCCATAGCATTTCTGCACAAATGGCATATAAGCATACCCGCAGAGGTATATTCGGAGATATAAAACTCATGCAATCCTGGTCTGCTGTCCCATTCACCATGTCGCAGCAACTGATTGGAGATTATATAGTCCATTCATACTCTTCGGCAAAAAACAGAAGTAAAAGTTTCATAGCCAATGGCAAAATTGGCAAAGCCCTTAACTTCATGCGCGGGAGCAGCTCAATAAATGGCTCATTCCGAAAAACAGAATCACATCTTATCTCCCAGCAGCAAAGTGTAAACTCAGTAGGCACGTCATGGAATGCAGGGATAAAAATAAACTGTGCACCTGTAAGATGGCTAAGTATCGACTATAAATTCGATTTCTTCTCATCGCGGCTTGCCATGAATGAAGAAAAAGCCTCATGGCTCTCCTCCATGGAAAACGAACTCTTGTTCGACATCCTGCCCCTCCCAAAATGGGAATGGACAATATCCGGCGAACATTACAGAAATGAGATCGCGCCCGGCAGTTATAAGAATCTCTTCCTTCTCGACACGAAGATCACCTTCAATCTAAACAAAAAGATTGAGTTATCCGCCAGCCTCAACAACATTTTTGATCGCCGCACCTACAACTACATCACCTACAACCAACTGAGTTCATACGAATCCCAGCGCTGGCTCCGCGGCCGCGAACTCCTCCTCTCCCTCACCCTCCGAAAATAACTTTATTTACTTATGAGCAAATGGCTGATTGCAGGAACCATTAATCGGATGAAGATTATTCGAGGGTGATCACCCCAACCATTATAACCTTGATTTCTCGGCATACATCTTTGAAACCATACTTTCCAAGGTTGCCTTGGAAAAGTTTCCTGTCAATGTGGAATTAGCTGATCTAAGCTGATAGCCAATTGAGTCCAATATATCGCTTATGCGTTGGGCTTCTTGGCGAGATTTCGCGGATTGGCACAAAATGCTTTTTAAATCTTCTACCGCTTGATCTATTTGTTGTTCAACTGTCATAGTCATTCAAATTTTATTTCCCAGGTGCCTTTCTTTGTTGCTCCTATACGACAAAGAAATACACCTTTATTTTCCATTTTCTTTCTCAAAGTCCGCACCTGATCTATGGTCAGATTCAATTCTTCCGCCATCTTGGACAATGTTATAGAGGGCATTTCTATGATCAGAGATAACAGATTGCATTGAATTTCCGTCAAATCGCGATTATTGATTGCGTCAATAATTTCTTTGGGGAGTTCTTTGGTTTCTTTGGGATTTTCTTTGGTTTCTTTAGTTCCTTTGGCGGAATAGCTTGTTTGTATGCCGTTTCCTTCGCCACTCGATTTGATGGCTTCTTGGGAAGCCACGTTCCTGGTCGGTCGTTTGAAGGTTACGATTACAAAGCCTCCGTCCCAACGCCATGTGGGTTCCTCAACGCCTTGTTCGCGGCAGGCATCCATTATGCGTTTGGCTCCAGAACCCCAGCTTTCAAGATAGGTTGATTTGTAAAGAGCTTCGGCAATCTTCAGATTGTAGGGGTATGATTCGTGCGGCTCTTTAATGGATTCAGGCGAGATTTGAGGAGGAAATATGCCGGGGTTGGCAATCTCTATGCGGTCGTCGTAGATTGCGATACTTCCTGTCAGATTATGCTTCTCCCATTGACGATGGCACAGACTGTTGATCAAAGCTTCGCGCAAAGCGTGATACGGCACTTCAAGCCATTCCTCGCGCTGAAGGCTGTGGTTTGTAATCTTTCCGCTGAGATTGAGGTGCTTGAAGAAGAAAGCCATACCTGCGTCAAGCAGGTCGAAGAAGTTGCCCTCGGCACGTTGGTTATCGATAAACTCATTCTTATCCGTACCCAAGAATCGGGCCATCCGAAGCCGGAACTGCGGATATTCGTCGATATTGTTGGAGAACAGCATCACCGCACCATTGGTCGGATTGCCGTTTTTCAGCAGATTCCATTTCGCCAATGTATCGTCAATAGGCGCACTCATTGCGCTTGCAGGGATTCTACCGCCCTCAACGCCAAGCCGGATGCACCCTCTGATATGCTTCTCGTTCAAGTCGGCAAGCGTAACTCCATCTGCCATCTGACGCTCCCATGCATAAATCTGAGGCTGATGCGCTCGGATTCTTTCATCATACATCTCGTGCGGCATTACCTTCGTTGTGCTTTCGACTTTATAATACGGGCACCCGTGAAAGGTATGTGGTCGCTCTCCCCACACCCAGCCATCAAAGTGCATGGCAATCACTTTATTATTCGGGCGGTCAGGCACATCAACATAATGAATCTTCACATCGACAGCGGGTTCTAATCCGGTGATAGCTTTGGCTATCTCTTGCTGTGTTGAGTCCGTAACTTCCTGCCCTAATATTTTAAGCGACTTTGGCGCAATGCCGAAAATCAGCCAACCACCATCGGTGTTCAGAAACGCACATGCCGAGTGCATACCGTCTTTCAGTTCGCCGGTAGTCTTCTTCAGCTCCAGAGTCCGCGACTCGTCCGCTGCAATCAGAGCCTTTATATCGTCAATAGTCATTCTCAATACACTTAATAATGTTTGACAAAATTAGTTCATTAGTTTCCTAAGAAAGAAATCTTCAAAATCTTTGTCATTGAGATTGAATGGCACTTCGAGCTTAAGTGCTTTGCGAAGATAATCATCAATATTTGTTGAGCATCGTTGAATTAATGTTTCGTCTTTCTTTATTAAAGCTCCATGTGCCACTTTTGAACGAGTATCATACCCTAATTTGATGTTCGAGTATATATCAACTCGTTCTTCAGTATTGTTGCCCAATAGGGAGGCCATCCGCTCCGCGACACGATGACTTAATTCTGTTTCTGAATTTGCCACGAGAGCCTCGGCTGCAGAACAATACAGCAAAAGTTTCATGGGTATGCTTGCTTGTCCCCTCGCTAATGCAATATAAACTGAAGCTAATGCTTTTCTAGAAAGACCAGATTTTTTATAATGTTGTATTTGTGTCGCTGTTTTGTAATCGCCTATTTCATTGAAGCCGTTGTCTTTAATGAAAATTTCCATAATCTTTCCTTGTTCCATTAGTAGCGACGTGGGAATGCTAACAGACTCTATAGCTCCTGTGGCCTTACTATTAATAGTTGAAACTGAGGCTTTAAAGGTACATCCGTCAGATATGATTTCGTTGTATGAATATAAAAAACCGTCACGTACATAGATAGAATTATCACATATTTCCCAAAGACTTCCTACATATGCTTGGATTTGTCTAAGGAATGCAAAACAGATAGATGTGCCGACGGCGTCAATCTTAGATTGGTCGTATTCTTTACTAAAATCACCTTCGAGGACATAATAAGAAGGAGCATCTCGAATTTCATCGATAGAGTGAAGCCCTAAAGTGTGAAGAGATAAATTGTTAGAGAGTATCATCTCTAAGGTGTTACTCTCATTAGACAGATATCCAGCTTGAAGTGGAATTTTAATTTCTTCATTCTCTAATTTAAGATAATGAACGGCTGCAATAAATAGATACTTCATCTATAGTGTCGATTATTATAATGTGAGTAGTTAGAATTAAATACTTGCGGTAATGAATTGTATTCTATTAAGGATACGATTGGCAACGGTGCGTTGCCCTGATTGTTACAGATCCGTTAATGTCACATTGTCTGCCGTAATGCGCTCCCACGCATACATCTGAGACTGATGCGCCCGGATGCTCACGTTTTGTCGTTTCTGTAACCGGCTGTCCAAGAATCTTCAATCCTGTCGGCGCAACACCGAAAATCAGCCAACCGCCATCGGTGTTGAGAAACGCACACGCCGAGTGCATACCGTCTTTCAGTTCGCCGGTAGTCTTCTTCAGCTCCAGAGTCCGCGACTCGTCCGCTGCAATCAGAGCTTTTATATCGTCAATCGTCATTTTCATAATTTAGCCAAAATTACTAAAAATCATCCTCCATCATATCGTAGTCGTCCTGCTCGTCATGGAAATCATCAAACGATTGATTATAACTTCCAGAATTCCAATCATTATGGGAACTATGACGACCCCTGCTATGATAATCACTGTCATAGTCTCTGTGATGCAGACTTGAATGATTCTTGCCGTTATTATTGCGCATGAATATATCCAAATCATCAAGTTCCTCAGAATTGTCGGAATCACCGAGTAAATTATCACCTACAGGTGTGACCGCATCATCAATAGGTGCAATGTCTTCATCGTGATTGTCATTCAGATGTTTTCCATCTCTGTCAATCGAAGCCCCTAAGTCCTCTATGTGCGCATCATGCTTTGTTGCTGACTTCCTGAACTTGCCAAACAGCCAGCGAAACAAGGAAAACTCACCGATGTAATTCCAAAATGACATTTATTTGAGTTTTGCTTGTTTGAGGATATAGTTGAACGAATAAGCACGATCAACAAGGGTGTGTGGTATTATGACGTATCGCCAAGGTTTGCCTCCATTCTGAGCCGTAAACTCGGAGGCTCGACGGCAGAACTCGCGGGCGGCTTCTGCCTTGGCTTGCACGTTGGGGTCGTTGACATCTTTCTCGGCTTTGGTTTCGCACATATAGATAGCGTCTGCGGTTTCTACAATGAAGTCAGGCTCATACTTCTTGGCTCCGCTCGACCAATATATGTTGAACTGATTAGGTACGGGACGAAGCCATTTGAGGACTTCGTTGTTGGTTTCGAGTATGAACGCGAAATCAAGCTCGGTAGAACTGTCGAAACGATATTTGGTATAGTAGGATTTTTTGAAGCCTACATATACAAATTTGACAACAGCAGATTTTTGAGCAGGGACAGGATCGTGAAAATCCAATGAACCCCAGTTGTTGACAATAATGGGTTGTGGCAAGATTTGAGAGAACGGAAGTACCTTGTTGATTTTGAAGTCTCCCGGAATAATGCGGTAGTGTTCTTTCATCTGCTTATAAATATTGTCGGCAACGCTTTGCTTGAAAGCGTGGACACGCTCGTTCAAATCATCATCGGAGATGCCGGGAGCATTACTGCGAATTGCATCGACGGCTTGACCAACAAGTTTATAAAGCAAGTCTGAAATTTCGTCATAATCTATATCGTCGAAGTCGATAAGCGAAACAATGAGCTGTTCAACGGCAGGGCGTTTGGAGCTGCCGGATTTACCGGCTATAACCTCAAAGTCGGTTGAGTCAGTAAGACCCTGACGGATAATCTCACGGCGTAGCTCGTCGAGATTATATCCGTTTGAAGTATCAAGGTCAAAATCTTCAAAGATAGCCTTGACATTCTGTTGCTCAACCACAATGCGCGGTATCTCGATAACATTATTCTTGTAGTCCTCGACTACAATATTGATAACTTCATCGACCTGTGCAATTTGTTCGGCAGCATCTTGTTCGGCGAAAAGGCTATCTTTGACACTTTCTTTGATTGTGGCAATAGCTTTTTCGCGTAGTTTCTGTTTGACCTCTTTCTTTTGCAGGTCGCCAAAAGAAACAACGCCCTCGGCGGCGATGTTGGAAATAGCAGATTCAACGGCTTTGCCAACTTGGGTAACATACTGCTTTGACTTTTCGCTGATTTCACCCTTGACTTTTTCGATTTGCTTCTGTATCTTCTGCTCGGTAGATGTCGGAGTGGTTTCCACTCGACCGCCTTGGTCGCGCTCGTCGCGGTCTTCAAGCTCGATAAAGGAAACACGTTTGAGAAGCGAATTGCCCTTGTTGGCTTCGTCGATTACTTTCTGGAAATTATCGTGAGCAATAACGGTGAGCGTGTCAACGTCCTTATTGCCGGTGCGCTGACCGCCGTAAGGCAAGCGCAGACCGCGTCCGATAGTCTGCTCAATGAGGACAGCCGCGTTTGAGGCTCGGAGCGGTATAATTGTGTAAAGATTATTTACGTCCCAGCCCTCTTTGAGCATATTTACGTGTACGACAATTTCAATCTCGTTGTCGGGCGATTCGAGAGCGACAAACTGACGCTCGATGTCTTCGTCCTTTTTCGAGCTACTGTCAATGCGCAAGACCTTGCCTTTGTATGCGGAGTGATAAATGCGGTCGCTCTGCAATAGTTCCTCGATATACTTGGCGTGGTTAATATCGCGGCAAGCCACGAGGATAAATGGTTTGACGACCGGCAAGCTGTTCTGCTTGGCGTACATCTCGATGGCGAGTTTCGTGCGCTCATGGCAGGTGATACCATCTTCAAGTTTGATAATTTCTATCTCGTCGGGAGTGAAATTATCCTTGTTGAAATTTCGGGCTTTTGCGATTGCCGGATTTTTGACGTACAACCCATCGTCGAGAGCTTCGGCGAGGTTGTATTCACACACAATATTCTTGAACGCACGTCCTTTCTCGTCGAAAGGTGTGGCAGTCATTTCAAAACCGAGAACCGGGCGAAGTTCATTGATAGCACGTTTCGAGGCATCAGCGTGGTAGCGGTGTGCCTCGTCCATCAGTACAACGAGGTCGGGCAGAGAAGCAAGATATTCAAAGTAGGATTGACCGAGGTATTCCGACAGGCGACGCATACGCGGCAGACCCTTCGAGCCTTCTTTGCTATCCTTGTTAAATTTCGAGATGTTGAAAATATTGATTTCGACATCAGAGAACAGACTGCCGGTGCGCTCGTTATAGGTTTCGCCAGTAACGATGCGCGGAGGTGCGGCGACAAATTCGCTTATGCCTTTGAATACATATTTAGAGTATGATTCGTCGCCGAAGTCCTTTATCAACTTCTCATAGAGTGTAAGGTTCGGAGCAAGGACGAAGAAGTGCTTGATACCCTTTTTGAAATAGAGATATGCGATGATTGCACCCATAAGTCGAGTTTTTCCGATGCCGGTTGCAATGGAAAAAGCAAGTGAGGGGAAGTCGCGGTCAAAACCTTTGACCGTAGGCACGATAGATTTTACCTTCGCAAGCTCAGCTGCGATGAACATTTCGAGCATATCCGGGTCCGTCAGCGGCTTCTGTAAAGAAAGCTTGTCCGTCAGACGGGCGGTAAGCTCCAGGGCATTAGCCAATGGCTTGCGAAGCGAAAGACGTTGGCGTATATAGTTAACCTGTGAGTCCATTATTCATAACACTTTATTGTAGTATTATCTTTAATCTCTATCATATTTGATGCTGCAAACAATATCTTATGTTGCTTTTTCAGGCTTTTGTACTCAGGTGGCATACCAAATATAGTATTATTAAACGACACCTTGCTCCTTGGAATTGAAACTACGCCAAAGACCCGATGGGTTGTGATAATATTTTTTTGTCTAAAAATATTTGTTGTAGAGACAATCTGCTCAATTACATCATCCTTATAATCCGATATATTTTTAGGTTTACAGTCCTTTATCTCAAGCATAACCACCCATGATTTATCATGATTCACAGTGGGGAATATACAGCATTCACAATGTCTTAAATCATTGTCTTGTTCGTCCTTAAATTGATTGTTATCAAATATATTTACATCAATGTCAATTGGTGTAGGATTCTGCACTACAACACAATCCATGCTTTTGTTTGAATCTAAAGGACAGGCAGGTTGTGTTGTATGTACTTCTATTCCTCGTGCACTTTGAGTACGATCTGAAAAATCTGCAATGTAGATAATCGGAGCGTTACGAGACGTTATATAGGTATCAGGGTAATGTTGGCGAATCCTATTCCTCATCATCGTAATAGTTTAACATTGAGAGATATTCATTAGAATTCTCCTTGTAAGCCTGATTCAGATAGTTATCTTCTATGATACCATCTTCATCCTGGATGTATCTAATTCTTCCATCATGTATTTCATATATAGAAACATCTGATGGCTGTATCCACGCTGGAAATGATGCAATCTTATCTCTTTCATTCAAAGGAATTTTGTCTCCAACGAGTCCTCCCATCATGCAGTTATTGATTGCAAATAATATGAAAGGGCTATGAGTTGTTATTACAAGTTGGTGTTCTCGGTTAACACTATTCAACACAGAAATCATATAATACATTAATTCCTGTTGAGTTTTAGGAAATAAGTTCAACTCGGGTTCTTCTATAATTACTTGAGAATAGTAATAATCGCTATATAGTCCCAGTATGTTCGCTAATTGTTCCTGAATCCCTAAGAGTGACTCATTAAAATTCTGAGGAAGGATTTCTTCCATATTCAAATCCTTCGCGAGTTGAATGGTTTTAGACATCTCATCAACTTGAGCTTTTAGTTTTGCCATGGAGGAACGGACGTCTTCAGTAGTATCTTCTGCTTCCGTCTTTACGATTTCCAACTTCTCTTCAATATCCACTATTTCAAAAGGCGTTTGTGTCCTGCGGGTATTATAGATGTTGGTGATTATGTAATTGAACACAACGAGCAAAGGGATACATGACCTTAGACCGCTTGAAGTATGATTTAAACGTATAGCTTTTTCATTGCCTATGTTTACATTGTCTGAGTCGGCATCTTTGTCATAATAGAATGAGACATCTCCAAGTCCCTTTATGGGCATAGAAAACGCATTTTTAGCTGATAGGTCTTTTTTTGCTAAGAACCATTCATACATGAAACTGAGAATATTATCTCGTGTTTCGTTATATTTTCCAAGCCCCGGGAGAGTAACAAAGTTTCTTTCCGCAGGAATATATATAATTTTCCTATTCCTAAAAACTTTTCCATTACCTAACTGAACATCAACTCTGGAGTTTTTATCATCGCCCCATATAAAATTGATCTTACATAGTTCACTTTCATATTGAATCCTTGAACCAGAGGAGAAATATGATTCTTCAAGATTATGAAACGATATGAGTTCCTCAAAGAAATCAGGTCTCTTAGACGTATGTAATATGATATTTTTTTCATACCACGAGCAGTAGCTTACAATCTTGGCGATTGTACTTTTGCCACTGCTTTGTGGACCCATAAACACGTTAATCTTGTTAAGATCAAACGAGATATCTTTAATCGGTCCTACATTTTTGATTGATATATGTGCCATATTGATGTTTTAATCAAATAACGATGGGGACTGTGGATTTGTTATCTTAGGATTAACCTCACTTTCGTTATAGTCCATATCTTCTTCGATATCAAGGTCGTCCCATTCTTCATCGTCGATGTCGGGGACGGATACGATGTTTAGGGAATAATCGTCGTGGTCGAACTCGCAGGTGTCGAGGAGAACTTTGGGAATTTTCTTGATGGTGATATTCGGGAACTTGCTGCGACACTCCGGCTGGAATTTGGTGCAGCAGATAAGCAACGATTCATCTTCGCCCAACTGGTCGTGAATGGTTTCGAGTATTTCAGCGGTAATGAGTTGGGTGGTTGTAAATATGAAGTCGTGTTCTGAGCTATTGCCCTGCTTCCAATACATTTCAGTGTCGGGCGAGTAGGTGAAGCCCTGATGCTTAGCCATAGCAGCGGCAAGCATATCGGCATTATACTCTTTATTGATAACAAGGTTGCCGTATTTGTCCTTATTGAGAAGGCTCGGTGCAAGTTCGTAGAACTTAAAGCCGCCACCGCCTTGCCAATTTTGAGATTTAGATATTCCACCTTGTTCACCCTCAACAACTTTCTTCAATCTTGGGAAGCATACAGTATAGGCATGATTTCCCAATTCTACACCTATCCATCTACGGTTCATCTTTTGCGCTACTGCAGACGTTGTCCCACTACCAAGAAAACTGTCAAGAATAATATCACCAGGATTAGTTGCTAATGTGATTACACGTTCAATCAATCTTTCGGGTTTGGGTGTGTCAAATGATTCAGGTAGTTCAAGCGCCTTAATTTCTCCGTTGGCTTCCCTTGTTGTTCCCACTTCTTCGGCAAACCATAATGTTTCCGGGACTCTACCTTGTTGGTCTTTTAGGTAAATTTTCCGAATAATCCTTGACTCATCATCGGAAAATTTAATTTTACCACTTGCCAGTTCTGATTCAAAAGTATCGCGGCTGAATCTCCAACCTTTTTCAGGATGATGAATAGTTTTTCCCGACGGAGTGGTGATGTCATACATCAAATTAGGACGAACCAAACTATTCCTTACATCTCCTGCTCTCCAAGGCCCATTAGGGTCATTATCAGGATTAGAGTAATTTATGTTATGTTTTGCTGTTCTCTCTAAAGAGTTTAGGGAGAACTTTTCAGTTTTTCTATAACAGAATGTGTAATTATGATGCAACGAGAATTTACCTGGGTAACCTTTACTCTGAACCGCATGCTGCCAAATTGTAGAAGCGACAAAGTTACTACGGCCAAATATTTCGTCACACATCACTTTGAAATAATGCGCTTCGCAGTCGTCTAATGTCACCCAAAGGCTACCATCATTTGAAAGAAGATTATGCAGAATAATAAGACGATTGCGCATCAAATTAAGCCATATAGAATGCTCTAAAGAGTCATCGTATTGGTCAAACGCATGGCCGGTATTATACGGAGGATCAATATAAATACATTTAATCTGCCCAGCAAAGTTCTCTTCGAGGGCGCGAAGTGCGAGAAGATTATCTCCGTGAATGAGCATATTGCCCGGCCAAGGTTTCCCATTGGGAAGCGTACTGGTTTCGACATCCCCAAAACTATATTCCGGGGTGTCAAGGAGCAGACGCGGCTCAACAGCCATCGGTTCATCCTCCTTGCCAATCCACGTCAATTCCAGTTTATTCATAAACTTTGATTTTTTCATTAAAGTTTTCATTAATACTTCGATACTCAAAATCCAAGAGATTGATTATGGTGGTTTTTAGAGTCTCTTTTAGATGAGAATCAATATTAATAGATTGCATCAATCTTTCACGAATGATTTTGTCTGCATGGGATGTTATATCTTCATAATACTTGTTCTTTTCAATTATGTTACAAATGCTTTGGGGTGGTTTATACCCTGGTATTTGTGAAAGGTTTGGAACTGTATTTTCTTCAATCGCTATGTTATTTTTTATTTCGCGAAGGACATAGGCTTTAACTAATTTCTCATTTTTAGGTAAATCTTTCATAAGGTCTATGAAGAAAATAAAATCACCAATGAGAAGCCCATAGTCATTATAAAGTGTATTGAATATTCGATCATATTCCACAATATATTTGGATCTTGGAATTGGTTTTAAAAGTATATCAACCTTAAAACCTTTCATATCAGCATCTCTCACAAGTGCATTCAGTTCTTCTTGATCCGAAGATAAATATTGACCTTTTAACATTCGCTCTGCAACTTGATTAATCGCCAAAAAATCAAAAGAAGCTTGGAAGTCAACCAAAGCATCAGCTAACTTGTCAATCTGCGCCTTTTCCTCATTATTTGTTAGTGTCGCTATATGCATAACGGCATTACACAAATTTTCATTGTGATTTTGAGCGAGTTGCCTATCCAAGACATATAATGTTATACCAGCCATAATTGAGGAGCCAAGATACCCTCCCCAAAAGCTAAGCCACGCTGAACTTCCGGCTTCATTAAAGAAAGGAACTGAGAAATAGCATGCTATTCCTAATAAAATTGGAATAACAATAAGTGTGAGTACAACAAATTTGTACTTAGATACAAAGGTCTTAAAGTAATTTTTAGGTTTATTTTCCTCACTCATACTATCCTCCAATGAAAAGTTATTAACTTAGTTTGCTCAATCTTTTGAGCGAGCATAGCTTCGACTTTGGCGAGGAGGGTTTCTTTCTTTTCGTCAACATCATCTTGGGCTTGATAAAGATTGAGGCGTTTTTCACTGCGTCGCTTTTCAAGGTCTTTGATAAGGCGTTGCAGACGCACTTTTTCGTCAAGTCGCGAAGTCTTTTTACTCTCGCTTTTGCGGAGCTTGATTTCAGCGTCAAGGTCGCGCAGTTCTTTTTCAAGACCGGCCTTTACGTCCTCCGACCAGTTGTCGAGTTTCTCCATTTCTTCCTCAAAGAAATTATTATTGCGCTCGGCGTTTGCTGCGGTAATTCCCGCACGTTGGGCGGTAATTGCATCAGCAAGAGCTGTGGCTGTCGATTCGGACAGTTCCGCGGTCAGCGGATCTTCCGAGCCGGGAAGCCGAAGCATGTACTCGGCAATATCGGACGGAACGGTTTCTCCCTTGTCGGTGATACAAGCGTGGAGAAGTATGTCCTCTTTCTCAAAAGAATCAATGGTAAGTTGCTCGACAGTCAGCCAACCCGACTGACCGACAAGCTTCTTGATAAGCGCGACGTTGAGCGGTGAGTTGCTGTAATCGAGGGTTATTTCCGAGATTGGCACAGGTGCGGCTTTAAGCCCCGTGAGCATATATTGAGCGAGTGGGTCGCCAATGCGGTAAGGGCGCACACCATCGGCTAACTTGGTTGTGCGCCGCTGCTCGGAACATACCATTTTATATTCTCCTGGGAAGTGGCGATACCAGCTGACGGCTCCGTTCTCTACAAACGGGTGAACGATGAACGAGTTGTCTTCATCGTTGAAGTCGGCATATTCGGTGAAGTAACTGCGAGTAAGTTGCCAAAGTGTCTGCTCGAACTCGTCGAGGTTACCTCGGGTTTCGGCAAGGTCGCTGCGGAGTTTCTGCTTAACCGACTCATCGAAATTCTCCAGAAGTGTTGTACGGGCTTTCAGCATTTTGTCTGAAATCTGCTCTTGCAGTTCCTCTTGCAGAGCATCGAAAGCCTCCTTAATCTCCTTGGGCGAGCGGCATAGTTGATAAATCTGCGCTATGCGCTTTTCAAAATCAACGCCATTGCCGATTGCTCCGAGAACTTCGTCGGAAGCACCGAATACGCCATTGAAAAGCTGAAACTTCTGATCGAGCAATTCATAGACGCGGACATCGGCGGCGTTGGCTTTATTAAGGAAGTTGATAACAACGACATCGAAGTTCTGACCGTAGCGGTGGCAACGTCCAATACGCTGCTCTATGCGCTGTGGGTTCCACGGCATATCGTAGTTGACTACAAGCGAACAGAATTGCAGATTGATACCCTCGGCGGCGGCTTCGGTAGCAATCATAATAGTAGCCTCGTCGCGGAAGTAGTCGACGAGAGCTGCGCGTTTATCGGCTGTTGCCGAGCCGGTAATTTTTGAAGTGCCTTTGTGCTTTTCTTTCCACGCCTTGTAAATGGCAGTGGACTGTTTGTCGGAGTTTGAGCCATTGAAAAGCACAACTTTACCCTTATAGCCTCTCTTTTCGAGCAGGTCGAAAAGGAAGTCTTGGGTGCGGCGTGATTCAGTAAAGATGAGAGCTTTTTTCGGTGCGCCGAGGACTTCAAGTTGGGCGAAGCCTTGATTTAAGCCCTCAAAAAGCTGTTCTGCTTTTGAGTTGCGCTTAATCTTGAAAGCGAGGTCGCGGAATTTTTCAAGGTCTTTAATCTCCAATCTGACGCGCTCAATGTCTTCGGGCGAGAGCATTTCTTCTTCGTCCGGCT
>DAWBVG010000254.1:0-5594 GCA_052279865.1 Muribaculaceae bacterium | reverse complement strand
GATGCGGGCGGCAGCAACGGGTTTTCTGCTGATTACCCTAACATCTACAGGTTGCCCCTCGAAATCAAAATATGCCATTGAGGCGGTCTCCACATGATGTCTGGTATCACGGACCTCATCCACCTTTACCGGATAAACATCCACCGGGAGCCAGTCGCCACCGGCTTGACGCACGCTCACCGAGAAGTCATTGATAGTCACTACATCCTTTCCTGCCGGATAGGTGACAATACCTCCCAATACGCTTTGCGAAGAAAGCACAAGCGCAGCAGCTGTTATGATAGATTTTACGTTCATATACGAAATTACTCATTATTAATAATTCAGCAAAAGATAAAGCGGTTTTTCCCGCTACTTTATCTAATAATACGAACAAAAATCTCTCTACGCCTAATAATTAAGAAAGAAATTGTTCCGGAAACTGCACCAATAAGGAAGCGGTTTCCGGAACAAGTGTTAGGATTCTATGAAACAGATCCGTATCAACGGATGAAGAGGAGCTCACGATATTTCGGGAGCGGCCAGATTTCATTGTCGACCATCAACTCAAGTTTGTCGATGTGATAACGGATTGTTTCCATTTTCGGTGCAACCTCATCGTGATAAGCGATCGATTTCTCGCGCTCGCTCTCGATCTTGTTGGCTTTGCGACGGGCATCTACCATCGCCGCAACACCACTCTTGATCTCAGAGATGTGCTCGCTGATAGATTCGATCGATGCGAGATCCTGTGCGGCAATGCGGTCAGACTTGTCACCTTTGAAGAGTTCCTTGATCTTATACACATTGTCGAGAAGCAGCGACTGATAACGGATAGCGGCAGGGATAATGTGGTTAATAGCCAAATCTCCGAGCACACGGCTCTCGATCTGGATTTTCTTGGTATACATCTCCCATTTAACTTCGTTACGCGCCTCGATCTCTTTCTTGGTGAACACACCGGATTTCTCAAACATCTCGATGCTTGACGGCAACATGTATGCATCATACATAAGCGGAGCTGAGGTTTCCGTGTCAAGACCTCGACGCGCAGCCTCCTCTTTCCACTCTTCGCTATAGCCGTTGCCATCGAAATGAATGGCTTTTGATGCCTTGATCAACACCTTGATTTCTTCAAGAATAGCAAGATTCAACTCCTCACCTTTCTCAACACGAGCATTCACCTTGTCGGCAAAATCATCAAGCTGAGCGGCAACAGCTGCATTCAGTGCGATCAGTGCTGAAGCACAGTTGGCAGAACTGCCCACAGCTCGATATTCGAATCTGTTTCCGGTAAAGGCAAACGGACTCGTGCGGTTGCGGTCGGTGTTGTCGATCATAAGTTCAGGAATCTGAGCCACGTCAAGACGCATCTCCTCTTTCCCTTTCACCATGATCTTCTCGTCACCTTTGGCATTCTCAACAGCCTCAAGTATCGCACTGAGCTGTGAACCCAGGAACATGGAGATGATTGCCGGAGGAGCCTCGTTGGCACCAAGACGGTGGGCATTGGTGGCATTCATGATGGATGCCTTCAACAATCCATTGTGTTTGTGCACTGCAGCCATTACGTTTGCAACAAACGTGATAAAACGAAGATTGGCTGAAGGTGTCTTGCCGGGAGCGAAAAGCATCTCTCCCTTGTCTGTGCCCAAACTCCAGTTGTTATGCTTGCCGCTACCGTTGATGCCAGCAAAAGGTTTCTCATGCAGAAGCACACGGAAATTGTGACGTTTTGCCACTTCCTCCATAACCGACATCAGAAGCAGGTTATGATCGTTGGCAAGGTTACACTCCTCAAATACGGGAGCAAGCTCAAACTGGTTTGGTGCAACCTCATTGTGACGAGTCTTGGCGGGAATACCAAGTTTGTGACACTCCGTCTCAAGATCCAGCATGAAAGCCTCGACACGACTCGGAATCGAGCCAAAGTAGTGGTCTTCAAGCTGCTGGTTCTTTGCCGACTCATGACCCATAAGAGTTCTGCCGGTCATCACCAGGTCAGGACGAGCTGCAAACAAAGCCTCGTCAACAAGGAAATACTCCTGTTCCCATCCCAAGAAAGAGGTCACATGGTTTACTTCCGGATTGAAAAAGCGTGCAACTCTTGTGGCAGCCTTGTCAACGCTGTTGAGAGCACGAAGCAACGGAGTCTTGTAGTCAAGGCTCTCCCCTGTGTAAGAGATGAACACAGTAGGAATACAGAGCGTGTTGTCAAGAATAAACGCCGGCGAAGAGATATCCCATGCAGAGTAACCGCGCGCCTCGAAAGTGTTGCGGATACCGCCATTAGGGAAACTTGATGCGTCAGGCTCCTGCTGCACGTGCAGTTTGCCATTGAATTTCTCTACAACTCCACCCTTGCCGTCGTGTTCTACGAAGGCATCATGCTTTTCGGCTGTGCTGCCGGTGAGAGGATGGAACCAATGGGTATAGTGTCGCGCGCCATTGTCGATAGCCCAACGCTTCATTCCGTCGGCAACACTGTCAGCGATCTCCCTGCTAAGGGGTTCGCGGTTATCGATAGCCTTTACGAGGGAATCAAACGTCTCTTTCGGAAGATACTCAAACATCTTCTGACGGTTGAACACCTGCTTGCCATAATAGCTTTCCACTCTCTCTTTGGGGAGCTCCACTTTCACAGCTTTGCGTCCGGAAGCTTCCTCCACACTTTTAAATCTTAAATTAGACATAATATAAAATATTAAATTAAGCCCGGCTTCGGGCATTTCTTATTTTATCTGTTCTTTTTTTATTCTTTCCATCGCACGCAGTGTATTCTCTCGGGAATTGAATCCGGTGAGACGGATATATCCATCACCTTCTCTGCCAAATCCGACACCGGGCGTGCAGGATATGTTATATTTTTCGAGCATAATCCGGAACAGTTCCCATGAACTTTCTCCGTTTTTCCCTTTCACCCATACGTATGGAGACTCATCACCTCCGAAAACCGTGACTCCTGCCTGCTGCATACATTCACGTATTGTGCGTGCGTTCTCAAGATAATAATCTATATTCTTTCTTACAGCCTCTCTGCCCTCATCAGAATACAACGCGAGCGCTCCACGCTGAACGATATAGCTGGCGCCATTGAATTTGGTTGACTGACGACGGTTCCATAGCTTGCGCAGGCTTACCTCTCGTCCTTCACCATCAGTGCCACACAAAGTCTTGGGAACAACAGTATAACCACATCGCAAGCCTGTGAATCCGGCGGTTTTCGAAAAACTCCTAACCTCTATCGCCACTTTATCTGCATCTTTGATCTCATAAATGGAACGTGGCAACTCCGGATTTCTCACAAATGCCTCATAAGCAGAATCAAATATTATCAGTGCTTTTTCGCGTAATGCGTAAGCTACCCATTTTTCCAGCTCATCTCGGGTCATGACTGCCCCGGTAGGATTCGACGGAGAACATAGTATTATCACATCTGCATGCATTTCGGGCACTACCGGTTTGAAGCCATTCTCCGCGTTGCAGTCAAGATAAACGATTTTTGACCAATGACCATCGGGAAGCAATTCTCCCGCTCTTCCTGACATTACGGTGGTATCTACATATACGGGATATCCCGGATCAGCCAACGCCACGATGCTGTCTGTAGAATATATGTCACCTAAATTGCCGAGATCGCATTTTGCACCATCGCTGATGAATATATCGTCAGCATCGATATCAATGCCTCGTTTCCTATAATCCGTCACAGCAATAGCTTCGCGAAGTGATTGATATCCCTGCTCCGGTCCATAGCCATGGAATGTGTCACTTTTAGCCATGTCATCGACAGCCTGATGCATAGCTTCGATCACACAATTAGCAATCGGCAAAGTCACGTCCCCAATATCCATCCTTATCACGTCAGTTCCGGGATGCTCGGATTTATATGCGGCAAGTTTTTTTGCCACCTCTGAGAAAAGGTAGCTCTCAGGAAGCCTTTCAAAATTATCGTTTATTCTCATATCTCTATTGCGCTATATCTGTTGGAATATAAAACAATCCATCAGCAATAAATTCCGCCCCGCCCTTTAAAAATACATGATTGGATTGATCATCCCAATAGATTTCAAGTTCTCCGCCCAAAAGTTTTACCACTACCCGACGATCAGTGTATCCATTGAGCGAGGCTGCCACAACCGTGGCGCAGGCTCCCGTGCCGCATGCAAGGGTTTCACCCGAACCTCGTTCCCAAACCCGCATCTCAATATGATTCCTGTCTATGACGCGTGCAAATTCTATATTCGATTTGTTAGGGAAAATCTCGGCTGTTTCAAGATATGGTCCCTCTCCGAGAACCAACTCATCTGTAATGTTGTCGGTAAAAACAACAGCATGGGGGTTTCCCATGCTGACAGCTGTTACAACGTACTCTCGTCCGTTGATTATTTCTCTTTCCGAAATCTTTGAAACCGGGGAGCTGCTTCTAACCGGTATCGCCTCGGGACGAAGCTCCGGTTTTCCCATATCTACCGTAACCGATTTCACTTCGCTGTCCTTCACCTCAAGGTGTAGCGTCTTGATTCCTGCAAGCGTTTCAAGAGTTACCTCCGTCTTGTTTGTAAGACCTTTCTCGAAAACATATTTACCGATGCAGCGCGAAGCGTTACCGCACATCTCTGCCTCGGAGCCGTCGGCATTAAACATCCTCATGCGGAAATCGGCGACTTGTGAGGGCATTATGGCAACGAGACCATCACTGCCTACGCCAAAATGGCGATCACTTATCATCTGAGAAAGGGGGGGAAGATTATCAGGAACGATTTCCATCGCATTGATGTAAACGTAATCGTTCCCGGCACCATGCATTTTGGTGAATTTGACCTTTTTCTTGCCTTCCATATAAATTTGGAGCAATTCTTTTTTTACGGCTGCAAAATTATAAAATAATTATCAAATAAATGCAAAAGAGCATTAAAAAAGTTCAACAATTATTTCATCGGATATCATCACTCCGGCATCAGTAAGCCTCAGAGAATCCTTCCCATGTTCCAGCAATCCCGTTTTAATTAATTTCTGCGCCTTTCCAACCAATTGATTCACTGCATCCTTTCCGAACATATCCTCATAATTATTCAAGTCAATCCCCTTTGCGGTCCGAAGACCGGTCATTATATATTCCTCAGCAATTTCCGTGTTTGTCAGAGTCTCGATCTCAAACCAATCCTCCTTACTTCCAACTCCATTTAAATATTTTCTGATATCCGCAACATTCCATCTTCTGCGCCTGTCTCCATCGAAACTATGAGCCGAGGGTCCAAGTCCTATATAAGGAGTACGGTTCCAATAAGCGGAATTATGTTTCGACTCAAAACCGGGCAATGCATAATTAGAGATCTCATATCTCAAATATCCTGCTTTCTTAAGCCTGTCATTGATCATACGAAACATATCAATACTCAGATTCTCATCAGCTTCCTCTATTTTACCGGCATCCCGCATACGAGTAAGCGCTGTTCTCTCCTCATACATAAGGGAATATGCGGATATATGCTGTGGTTGCATCTTTATGAATGCATCGATAGTAGAAGAAAGAGAATCCAAGGTTTGCCCCGGCAATCCAAACATCAGATCCAGACTGACATTATCAAAAATATCTGCAAGCCCCTTAAAGG
>DAWBVG010000253.1:0-3680 GCA_052279865.1 Muribaculaceae bacterium | reverse complement strand
GCTTTTTAAATATGTCTGTGTATGACATAGTATGTCATAACAATTGCAAAGGTACGAAAAAAACTGAATTATAACAATAATAAAAGAGACCAGGGCGAAAATTCGATAGAAAATTCGCCCTGTACATCTTTTTTTCAATCTGACAGCAGGATAAGCTGCGTATTTGCGATGGAGATTCTGTAGTATAATTGACCTGCTATCGCGTATAGTTGTATGCAATGCTGATTTTATGTTTTGAAGGCTGATGCCAAAAGCATGGTCAGGCATCGCCATCTTTCTGCTTCGGTTTTCTGCTGTGGCGTTTCAGCGAGTCTGCTATTATCCATTGTAGCTGACCGTTGACGGAACGGAATTCCTGGGCAGCCCAACGCTCCACAAGTTCCATCGTTTCGGGGTCGAGCCGCAAGAGAAAACCTTTGTTTTGCTGTTTCGCCATTACGTCCCTCCGTTTTTACTGATATAACGATCCTGTGTTGAGAACCGGTTGTGCGGGTTCGTCTGCACAGAGCACTACGAGCAGATTGCTGACCATCGTGGCTTTGCGTTCCTCATCAAGTTCCACCACTTGCTCTACCTTAAGCTGATCCAGTGCCATCTTAACCATGGACACCGCACCTTCAACTATTTTCTCTCTGGCGGCGATTATTGCCGACGCCTGCTGGCGACGAAGCATCACTGCTGCGATTTCGGGAGCATAGGCAAGATAGTTGAGACGGGCTTCCACAACCTCTATTCCTGCCATCGAAAGTCGCTCGTTGAGCTTCTCCTCCAGTTGCTCGTTGATTTCATGAGCGGAACTGCGGAGGGTGATTTCGTCATGTTTGTTTCCTTCCTCGTCGTATGCATACTTGCCGGTGACTTCACGGAGGGCGGCATCGCTCTGGATGCTGACAAATGCATTGAGAGCTTTGGCTACTGTGTCTACCGTTTCGAAATTCGTCTTGTCACCTTTAGTGGTTACCTTCACGTCTTCCATGCCTCCTGCGTCTACGTCAAATACCGCGCGGTAGGTATCCTTCACTTTCCACACAAGCACCATGCCTATCATTACAGGATTACCAACTTTATCGTTGACTTTGATCGGGGCAATATCCATGTTGCGAATGCGTAAAGACACCTTCTTGCGGCTCATGAACGGGTTTACCCAGTAAAATCCTGTGCCACGGAATGTGCCTCGATAATTTCCGAAGAAGATCATCACTCTCGACTGATTCGGTTGCTGGGTGAAGAAACCGATCGAGAGTACGCCCATTATCAGCACAGCTACAATTGCAGTTATGACCCATACACCGATTGTGGGATCTCCCTCTTCGATTCCGAAAAGGGCAGTTATACCTATTGCCACGCATATAGCCAAAGCCGGTATGCCGATAAGCACCATAGCCAACATAGCGAATCCATTGAAGATCCTGCCGGCATATTTAAATTCCTTGTTTTGATAAATCTCTTCCATCTTTCAATGATATTATTTTGATATTATTTTGCTACAAAAATAATACAATACCTTTAATCCACAAAATTTTCTCCAAAAATACGTTCCAAATACTTTCCAAATATCATTTAATAAATCAGGCGCCCATTGACTGAGCGCCCGTTATCGTTTGGTTATCTTCTTTTCTCTTCTGAATACCCATTGCCCTTCAAAAATACGCTTATAATCCCCCAAATCTATGTCATTTGACCTACTTTTGGGGGATTATAAAGAAATTATGAGATTCTTTCTTCCGTTGGATTATTTCCATACATCAAGAAATTTCCAATTCTTTGGGAATCCCATTTCGCTCAAACTCAAAAGATTCCCTCCGTCACCAATTATAGAGAGAATATTCCTTTTCAAATCACTGCCAGGACTTATGATATTGCTTATATATTTAATACAGCATAGGGCTGTGAAAACCTTATTGGGATGTAGTGTATTTAAGGTTTGTTTGTCAAGAAATGGAAAGTCAGTATTCTTGGGCATCTGAAGATTGATAATACATCTTCTATTCCACACACGGCTGTGATGTGCGCAACAGTTTCGCCATACGGCAATTGCATGAAGCCAGTTGGCGAATACCCTATCGTCATTCAGACCAAATTGCTTGGCTATAGACTTCTTCTGCGGAGATTTCTTGAGAAGTTGATACAGTTTACTTAATGTGCCGAGTGACAAGACCTCAAGTGTCATCCATGCTGGAGGAAGAGAAGGATTATCATATTTACTATAATAATGCTTGATAAAATCCTCATTGCTGCGTTTGATTTCACCTTTGATGTCTTTCATTAGCAAATCATAGGCAGTGGTTTGTTGCCCTTCGCGGTCAACTATATCTTTGTGTTTATATAAACTTCTGTCATTAAACCAATGACTATTGCCTGTTGCCTCAGAATATGCTTGAACAATCTTTGCTCTCACTGCCACTTCAATCTTTTCAATTGCATTAAACATCAATGAGCGAAGCCTCCGGTCAAAGCAATATAAATCAACTATGTCCGAGAAATATATATCATCATTCTCGAATCTATGGTCTTTTTCAGGATTTGAATTATTTTGAAATGGATAGGTATATGCTCTGAGACGATAGTAGCTAATGTTGGACAAGTAACGCTCCGCAAGTTGCTCGTCATCAATAAGCAATCCGCGGTTTTGCAATTTTTTCACCTGCTGATGCAGGGTAAGTGGGCGTTTTGTGTAGTCCATATAAACTCGAAGACCTCCCCGGGTGCGCTAATCTTACGGGAAGCGTGGGAGGTCATATTGAGTGCAAAGTTAGCACTTTATTTTGGAATTACAATGCTTTGCAGCCTCCAAAGTTCACTTTGAGGATATTTTTAACATTTCAGCGCTGAATTTTACCACATATCATTTTCTTTCTTCGACATGGCAGCGATTTCATCAGCTATTTCCTCGGAGGATAGCTTGATGTCGATCATGAAGATCTTTTGCACCTTGTGGCCGCTGACGTGCGTCATCTGAGGTAGAGGTATGTTCAGGGTATCCTTTGAGGCGGCTGCGGTAAATCACAATCCGAAGAGGGCATCCCAGAAGGCATCGGTGAATTCAACTTCGCCGACTCTCATGAAAAGCCACTTTTGGGCGCTGGTTCCGTTGTATTCCCACAGATGGATATTGTTTCCATCAGTGGCATTGCTTCCGTTAAGGTCTATAACATAATTCCTGTTTACAGCACTTCGCAAAACATAAAGCTCACGACGCGAATCAACTTTTTGAGGATACCACAATTGGGCGTTGGAACCATTGTATTCCCAAAGATGGATATTGTTTCCGTTGAATGCGTTTGAACCATTATCATCGATGACAAAATTATTGTTGAGTGCGCTGCGGATTATAATTGCACCATTGCGGTTTTCAACTCTCCATTGCTGTGCTTTCGTTTTATTCAATTTCCATAAATGGATATTGTTCCCATTGTAAACTCCGCTACCGTTGTCGTCTATCGTGTAGTTGCCGTCAACAGCAGAGAAGATATAATAAAGTCCATCGGGAATTACGTTTGCTGCATTAGTTGTTGCCATGCATAAAACAGCTATGCACAGAAGGATGACTCTTTTAATGTCTTTCATAAAGTTGAATTATTTATTAGATGGCTTAGAAACTGTTTTAATTTATTACGATAAAATTATCTTAAAATATATCAAGTAGCGTCGATTATAACCGACGCTTCTTGTTGGATATG
>DAWBVG010000252.1:0-3429 GCA_052279865.1 Muribaculaceae bacterium | reverse complement strand
GTGTGAATGAAGCGGTGATGCTTGCCACTTCCAAAGATTTCCGAGAGTGGGAAAAGAACCGTTCGCTCCTTATCAAAGGTGGTGATCGTTACAGCAACACTGATTTCCGCGATCCATTTGTGTTCAAGGGTGATGACGGCAAATTCCATATGCTTGTGTCAACGCGAGAGAATGGCAAAGGGGTTCTTGCGGAATATGTGTCGGATAATTTACTTGACTGGACTGATGCAGGAGTGTTCATGACAATGATGTGGGATCGTTTCTACGAGTGCCCCGATCTTTTCAAGATGGGAGAATGGTGGTATCTAATTTATTCGGAGCAGCATGATGCCGTGCGTAGGGTGCAGTATTTCAAAGGACGCACGCTCGCCGAACTGAAGGCTTGCACTGCCAACGATGCCGGCATATGGCCCGACGGTCACGAAGGTTTCCTCGATTCCCGTGGTTTCTATGCAGGCAAGACGGCAAGCAACGGCACCGATCGTTATATTTGGGGATGGTGCGCTACAAAAGCCGGCAACAACAATCTCGGTAATAGTGACTGGGCTGGAAATCTGGTTGCCCATAAACTTATCCAACATGCCGACGGAACCCTGACTTTGGGAGAGGTCCCGGCAATTGCATCCTCTTTTACGGGCAAGAAAAATGTTGAGGACTTTAATCTTAATGGTGAGACATCGCGTCTGATGCCGCGTCTGGGTGTTGAGAACAGGATGTCGTTCAAAGTCACTACATCCAATCCTTGGGATAAATTCGGGATATCTCTCAGCCGCGGTTCGGATTCCGAGAAGTTCTATTCGATAATCGTGAATCCCGAAAGCGACAAACTGCGGAAAATCAACTTCGAAGAGGAGGGAGGAGCCGGTTTTGTAGGCAATACCGACGGATATGTGTTTGACGCTCCTGACGATGGAGTGTACGATGTGACTGTGGTTACCGACAATTCCGTAGTGACGGTCTATATCAACGACTGCGCAGCATATACCAATCGCGTATATGGCACAGCCAAGAATTGCTGGTCGATAAATTCATACGGAGGAAACATCTCTATTTCAGACATTACAATATCTTCAAAATAAGCAAATAACATTTAAATCATGAAAAAATTATTACTCACGGCTGCCGTCGTGACAGCCACCGCTATGTCCCTTTCCGCTCAGGAGACAGTCAAAACACTTTACGAAGGAGAAGCTAAAAATGTGACTTGGGAAAACACATTGACTATCCCAGCCGATCAGTTTGCAGATGGTGTCGAGGTTGGTGACTATATAAGCATTGCTCTTGAAAATGCCACTGATGTTCTTGAAATCAAAGCCAACGGCACATGGCTACCCGGAAGCAAGCTGACGAATATTAAAGATGCTACCGAATACAAGGCATATATTACCGATGCAATGCTTGCAATGCTGAAGGAGTATGGTCTTGAGATTTGTGGCGCATCATTTACTGTGACCGGAGTGTCTGTAAAGAACGATGGTTTCAATATGCCTGAAGGTGCCATCTGGGGTGGATATTTCTGGGTTGAGAACTGGAATACGCTTGAACTCTTCAAAACAGCATTTGACAACTATACCAATCAGCGTTATCTGGATATAAACATGGAAGCGGGATATGACACCTACATTCTTAACGTCATGACAAAATTTGATGACGCATCCGCTTTATGGTCGAAAGCCGATAACACCACAAAGACAGGAACAACTGCTACTATAGATCTTAATGGAATCAATGTGAAGGAAGCGCTTTCAGATGTTAACACATTATTGATTCAGTTAAATCCGGAGGGTGGCAATCCCTTCAACGTTACATCGATAGTGCTTCGCAACGCACCGGGTGTGAACACTGCGGTGTCTGAGATTGCAACAGAGTCCTCTAATGTGCCGGTATCTGTCTATAATCTTCAAGGCGTGAAAGTACGTGATCTTATCACCTCGGAGGTAAACTCTTCCAATCTCCCAGTCGGAATCTATATCGTCAATGGCAAAAAGATTGCTGTAAGATAATTTCCGAGATCGATATAATACCCACATAATTATTTCGTAAAACAGGCGGCACTTCGAAAGGAAGTGTCGCCTGTTTTACAAGTTTTGGGTTGAGCTGGAAATTAGTGGCAGCAGCCATCGCCGCAACCGCCTCCGTCGCCGCAACCATCGCCACAAGAGCCATGGCTGCCGCAGCCACAGCAACCGCCCTGTGCAGGATGCAATTCCTCGGGTGTGGCTTCGCGAACTTCCTCTACTTCGCCTGCGAAAGTCACTGTCAGTCCGGCGAAGGGGTGGTTGAAGTCCATTTTCACTTTGTCGCCAATCTCTATAACCTTGCCCAACACGCGATAGCCCTCAGCTGTCATCATCGGCAATTCGGCGCCAACTTTCACCTCTTCTGCAAGCTGACCGTCGCGCATGAATATATCTTTGTCGAGTTCTATTACGTTCTCTGCGTGACGAGGTCCGAAAGCAGCTTCCGGAGGAAGCGTAACATCGAACCTGTCGCCTTTCTTGAGATCCTTGAGGGCGGCTATAAGACCGGGCACAACCTCCTGTGAAACACCATAAACCATCTCATCCGGCTCTCCTTCGGGAGTAGCAAACAATTCTTTACCTGAATCGGCATCCGTAAGTTTGTAAGCATACTTGACAAACATTCCGGGTCCTACTTTTATTTCCATATCTGTTCTTAATTTAATGTTTATATTTTGAGGCTTTAGGCTCTAGGTTTTAGGCTTTAGAACCATTCGGAGAAGCACCTAACGCCTAATGCCTAATGCCTAACACCTATTGCGCAGGAATTTCGTCGGGATCAGGATAATAATCCGGCACCGCAGGTTGGGTTTCAACGGTGACAGTTTCCTCTTCTTCATCCTCAGGATGTTTCAACATATATTGCTGTTGCGGCACTATAATGTTGAAATAGAATCCTTCGGCAGATTTATCCCTTTTCGTTTTGTTGGTTTCATCGGGTATGACGGTCAGATAGTCGTAACCGGGTTCGATGAATTTGGCATCGGTTGCCTCATATCCCAAAAGCTGCACCATGTCATACTCGTGCATCGGATATATAACGTACCATGCGTTTTCAACGCTGTCACCGGTTCCGGTGCTCTTTATGGCGCCCAGCAGATGCTCAAGACGATATTCCCAGATCTTGGCGCTCATGTCTTTTCGTTTCTCTTTCAGCACATGCACGAGGAACGACATCTGACGAAGATCGAAAGGATTGTCGGCAAGTGCCAGCTGGGCGTACTTGCGGATGGTGTCGATTTCCTCTTTGGTATGGGTTGCCTTCATGCGGAGGTCATCCGTAACACTGGCATATGGTGATACCCGGTATGGATCGAAATCCTCCTGAAACATATATCCAAGGTAAAAATGGCGATACTCCTCATTGGTCATTGTGGTGTCATTGCTTTCGTATTTCTTCATCAGTTTT
>DAWBVG010000251.1:0-3044 GCA_052279865.1 Muribaculaceae bacterium | reverse complement strand
AGGTAATGCGAATTGTCAATGAGCAATATGAACGCGCTAAAGATATCCTTCGCAAGTATGCCGCTCAGCACAATCAGATTCGTGATCTACTTATTGAGAAAGAGGTCATCTATCATGATGATGTAGAAAAGATTCTCGGTAAGCGTCAATGGAAATCGCGCACTGACGAGATAATCGAGATCAATAAGAAAGCTGAAGAAGAAAGAGAAAATAAGAAAGAACTCCCTTCATCTGCTCAAATTGAGAAAAACGAATCTGAGAATACGTCTGTTAACAGCGATGATTCCGATTTCGATGATCCTGGGACTCCCCCCCCATTCAACAAATAAGCTTTAAACTTCCTCGGAAATAAACTCAAATGTTTTCTAAGTTGAAGCTTGCGAAAGATAAATTAAAAACTTTTAACAATTTGGATTTAAACATATCTTAAGTCTAATTGTCTAAAAGTCAAATTAACTACTAAGGAATATGAAGCTATGAGAAAATTATTGTACTGCCTGACCATCATGGCGCTTGTGGCTCCTATAGCATCAAACGCTCAGGAATATGATGACATCTACTACAACCCTAAAAAAGATAAGACAGCTTCAACTTCCACAAAGAAGAAGAAACAGTCTTACTATATAAAGGACTTCGAAAATGTTGATGTTGACGAATATAATCGTCGAGGTCAATATTACAGTAGTCCGGTAGATACGATCGGTTCGCGTGCTGAGAAAGACGAAGATTTTGTATACACTCAGCAGATTCAAAAATTCTACAACCCTACCATTGTTACAGACAACTCCGATATCCTTGAAGACGTCCTGCTAAATAGTTACGGCAATGTAGAAATTGTTTTTAACAATGGTTTGCCGACATTCGCTCCATATTATGGCTATTCTTGGCCGTATTACGCAGGTTATTATGATCCCTGGTATTGGAACTGGGGTCCTGCCTGGGGTCCTGCTTGGACATGGGGACCATCTTGGAGCTGGACTTGGGGTCCGTCATGGGCATGGGGACCCGCATGGAATTGGGGCTGGGGACCTTCATGGAGCTGGGGACCGGCTTGGGGTCCATCATGGGGTTGGGGCGGTCGTCCGCATTATGCCGATTATCGACCCGGTGGTCGCTTGCCTAACCGTCCCGGATCCAACTGGGCTTCAAATACTCGTCCCGGCGGCAATATCGGTCATCGCCCCGTTGCACGCCCCGGAAGCTCACGAGTGCCACAATATGGAAACAACAATTCCAATAATGGTCTCTACGGAGGAAGCACAACGAACCATCATCGCACCTATCGTGGAAATGCTACTACCAATACAGGGAATCGTGTAAATTCTTATGGTGGCAATACTCAGCAAAATAATGGAGGCTATACTGTGAATCGTAATGGTCACCGCACGTATAACAACTCCGGCTCGAATTCGAATAGTAACCGCAACAGCTATAACAGCAACAGGAACACTAATACGAATCGTAATAGCTATAATACAAATAGAAATAGCTATAACAATAACAGGAACAGTTATAACAGCGGTGGTAGTTTCAGCACCGGACGCAGTTCCGGCGGCTTTGGAGGCGGTAGCCGCAGCGGAGGTGGCGGTGGTCGCGGACGCCACAGATAATACAAACAATTGCAGCGGCAAATTTTATTTGTCGCTGCAATCCTTTTATAGGTATATTCGTTATAATTATTGAAAGAGTTTGATATCCTGTTAGAAATATAGAAATTTTAACGGATACAAACCAATAGCACTTAATAAACTAAAAACTCATCGTTATGAGAAAGCTATACATTGTCTTATCCATGTGCTGCATTGCAACGGGAGCTTATGCGCAGAGCGCTATAGATGCCTACCGTTTTTCGCAGCCCGATCTGAGAGGAACAGCACGATTCATGGGAATGGGCGGTGCTTTCGGTGCCCTCGGAGGTGATCTCTCAACCCTGTCGCAGAATCCTGCGGGTATCGGTGTTTACCGTAGTAATGAAATCGGGTTCACCCTTGACCTCGATGCCCAGAAATCAACGTCTGATGCATTCGGACTCAGAACAAGTAACAACCAGACTAAGTTCTATCTCGACAACATTGGTGGGGTTGCAACATTGAAGATTGGAAGTGATGTCGTGCCAAATATCAATTTTGGATTTACGTATAATAAAGCTGTGTCATTCAATCGTCGTTATCGCGGAGCAATCCCCCAGCTACAGACATCAATGTCGAATTATATAGCCGGTCTCGCGAATGGAAGTGAAGTGAACGTACCAGATGTTGAAACCATACCGGAGGGACCAGATAAATTCGATCCTTATAACCCTGGAGGAGATTTCCAGGCACCGTGGCTTACAATCCTGGGATATGATTCATATCTGATAAATCCAAATGGAGATCCTCTTAATCCCTCTTGGACCGGTCAATTCGGTACAGGCACAACTGGTATCGCCAATTTTGATGTCACTGAAAAAGGGAGTGTAGATGAATATAATATTGCGATTGGCGGAAACATATCAAATGTTGTGTATTGGGGTATGAACTTTGATATCGTCAACTTCGATTATAAACTTGATGCCAACTATGGAGAGGAACTTTCCGGCGCATATGTTGATAATCCGGCTGTAAACACCGTGGTTCAAGCTGATTCACGCTGGCGTATGCGTAACCTGTATCGCGCAAACGGAACAGGCTTCAATTATCAGCTCGGTGTTATAGTAAAACCGATTCAGGAATTGCGTCTCGGCTTTGCATTCCATACTCCTACTTGGTATTCATTGACTGAAACATATTCAGCAAATATAAATGCCCAGTATTTTGGCAATAATGTGAATGCTGAAACTAATAACGGTTATCCCGGCACTCAGGATTATAACTTCAATTCTCCCTGGAAAATCATAGCCAGTGCTGCCGGTGTGATAGGTGGTAAATTCATCATCTCTGCGGATTATGAATGGAATGGATACAAGACTATGAAATTTTCCGAGGCTTCAAACTATTATGGAGGCTGATATTGGGATGATCCCTGGGACTATGATTATTATTCGGCAACCCCGGCTGCATATAATA
>DAWBVG010000250.1:0-1904 GCA_052279865.1 Muribaculaceae bacterium | reverse complement strand
GGATGGAACAAATGGATTGTATATTGTCAAATGTCAGCGTATCCAATCTCACGACATTTCTCAACAACAATGTCTATATTCTTTTCATTGCCATCCACACTGAACTCGATAAAAAATTAAAAGACACATCAAGAATATATAAGGATAGTGCATGGGATATGACAACCCGTTTCTGGTCTCTTCTCACCCGACACTGCAATAAAGAGCGCTCCGTAAATTTTTATGCCAACGCCTTACACATCACTCCCGACTATCTGAATAAAGTTTGTCATCGGGCATACGGGATTACACCCAAAGCACTCATAGATCAACAGACCATCGTGGAAATCAAGAGTTATCTTAACGACACTACACTTCCGGTAGGTGAAATCGCCGAACTTCTAAATTTCGAAGATGCCTCCTACATGTGTCGTTTCTTCCGCCGTAAAACGGGGATGTCTCCTCTTGAATTCCGCAAACAGAATTAGATATTCACATTGATAAAGGAGCTGTTAAAAATTTGATTTTAACAGCTCTTTTATCAATGTGAATTATCGAATCATCACTTTTTTATTGTTGATTATATAGATACCGGGCAGCAGATTATCGCATGCAGAAGAAGGAAGAACTCCTGTTTTTACCACTCTGCCATCAATGGAATAGACATTAACCGGTTCATTTTCATTTTCGACTTCGGTAATTATTTCTTCTACAGCAGATGATTCTACATTGAGTTTCCATCCCTGAAGACTTTTCACATCTACCGGACCATCGGCAAACACCTCAATTCCGTCAGCATCCTCTGCTGTGGGGAATACTCTTATTGATGTTGCCCATTTGTCGTTGATGAAAATATCAAGAATCGAATGGTCGATAAATACATTCAGCTTTATCTCCTCTCCTGTCTTTATAAATTCAGGAAGAAAACAACTATATACGCCACCATAAACCCCATTGTCATTTACCAGACGCGTCAACTTTGAGAAGTCCGCTACGAGTTGACCCGAACGAGGCTGATACGTTATCGTAGCCGCAGCATCCGCGTTCTTGAATATATTAAACCCAAATGGTGTCTGTCCTACCGTGAATGTTGCGCAAATCTCAACCTCTCTTCCCGACACAGGATCAAGCGACAAAGTGCCGTCAAGCGAGAAATCTTTTTTCTCAATTGCAGTTGCACCTCGCATCTCCTGAAGTCCACTCCATGGTTTCTGAATCAGATTTCCATCACCATCCAAGTTCCATTCGCGTGGCAATGAATAGCAGTGAGCCCAACCAAGCCTCCAGTTGGTTTCAGAAGGAAGTTTATCAGGCACAATTCCCAAAGCTATTGTCTTACCCTCATGCTGGTAAATAGTTGGAGACAGCAATCCGAATCCCTCTTTAGAAATCAGTTCAAGACTTTTTGGAGCTACACTCGCAGGCTGGAACTGACCGTTGGAATCTATCGAACCGGTCCAATATAACGTATGCACACCTGTCGTTGTTCCAAGAGGAGTAGCGGTAAAAAGCCACTTACCATTAGCCATAGGTGTAATGTTAGGCATCTCCCAGAATGAGCCATCCTGACCGGCAGATGAGCCCGTAAAGAAAAGAGAGCCGTCATTAGTCCAAGAACCGGTGGAATTCTGATAGCGGTGAAGGGTTGTCGTGCCCACTCCATTCTTGGAACTTCCCACTATGATGTATGCCTCATCACCATTGCGAAAGAAATAGGGATCCCTGAAATCATCTGAAAGTCCTGTCGGTCTACCGGCTATAATCGGATTGCGATTTGATTTAGTCCACGTATTTAGAGAAGCAGACTCCGGAACTGCCTGTGCAATCGAAGCTTTGGCATAATCCACCGCCGTGTAAAGGATATTCGGTTTCCCTCCGGTGATTATATCATCGGCAAATACGCATCCGCTCCAGCACCCTTTGAT
>DAWBVG010000249.1:0-2669 GCA_052279865.1 Muribaculaceae bacterium | reverse complement strand
GATGTGTATAAGAGACAGGCCACAAGGCGGTTGAAAAGACGTAAAGCATTGTTCTCCTCGCCGAGAGCACGCCAGCAAAGACCGGCATAGAATATCTTGTCGGGTTTGGCATCGTTGTAATAGAGGGAATCAGCAGGCTCTTCGGGACCCTCCGTGCCTTTCAGCCAGCATTCACGTGCTTTGGCTGTATCTCCCTTCATCTCATACACCTTTCCGAGAAGATAATAGAAATCATTCTCCTGCGCGCCATGAAGCTTGCCCTCGCCAAGATGTTCGGGATATTCCAGACATTCGATGAGCAAAGTCTCGGCATCATCAAGTTTACCGCCAGCTATAGCCTCTTTTGCGAGCTCCACTCGGGCAATCTGATATTGAGCAGGAACTTTTCCTTCGCCCCCTTCCCAGGGATGGAACGTGTTGGCATCAAGGAATTCTTTTGCTTCGCTATGTCTGCCAAGCAGATTGAGGAGCGTGATTCTCTCAAGTTTCAGATCCTCGCGGGCATTAACAAGATGAGGATATTTCTCAAGAAGTTCAAGACGCGAAGCGTGATCCTTACCCATACGTTTGTAGAGCTGATCAAGCTCCATGAGGATTCTGCCATCGGTTGTATCAAGAGAGAACGCTTTCTCCATATATTCCACAGCCTTTGCCTCGTCTCCACGCTTGTTGAAAAGAGCAAGCGCAAGATTGCGCCACACTGTCGGGAACGACGGATCAAGTTGCAGAGATTTCTCCCAATAACCGATCGCAAGGTCATACTGACGTTTGTCGTAATAAAGGTTTCCAAGGAAGAATGGCGCATGCGGATCTTTATCGTTCTCAGCCATGGCGGCGCACAATGCAATCACAGCTTCCTGTCGATTCGGGAAACAGAAATCGGGCGACATTGAGCACCCTTTTGCAAATGCTTCTTTAGACTCCTTTTCAAGTGCGGCATTGAGCAATGCGTTTCCAAGATAATAATATGTCATCGGAGTGACAGCGTTTTCATCCACGGCAATCTTCCACATTCCGCAAGCTTCGTCAGTCATTCCGGCAGCGCAATAGTCAAGCGCTATCTCGTCATAGTTATGAGCGTCGCGGCGCATAAGCGTGGTCATTTCCTTCAGATCCTTTTCATCAGCGGTGAGAAGATATTTATCATAGAGCGCTCCGTAGTTGAATGGATCTATTGCCAAAGAATCAGCAATGAAACCTAAAGCCTCCTCTTTCTTACCCATGCGGCGAAGAATTGCTGATTTCAGTGCACGTGCTTTATGATTGTGGGTATTTCGTATCAACGCGCGTTCAACCTCGTAGAGGGCATCTTCATAGCGTCCCTGCATTGCAGATATTCTCGCACACTCGAAATAGCCGGCTTCCTGCCATGCGCCATTCCATGTCGCCTTATAGAAACGATCGTACGCTTCATCGAAACGACCCTGATATTTCAATGCCAGACCGAGGTTGTATATCGGTTCGCCATCATAGGGGTTCGGATTTCTGCGGGTAATAACTTTAACTGCCGTTCTGAGATATTTCTCGGCAAGATCGAAACGGCATTTGCGGATATACCACAAACCGAGGGCATTGTTATTACGCACGTCAAGGGGATCACGACGCAATGCCTCCTCATAATAATCAACCGGGTTATATGTGGCGTGACGATATTGCTCAAGATGCTGACCTGTAAGGAAAAGCTGCTCACAAGTCTTGATTTCCTCAGGACGCAGAGCAGCCTCGGCAGCGTCAGGGATGGGACGGACCTCATCCTCCTCGGCATGCCAGTTGAGCACTTCCCTGCCACCCTTCTTTATGGAAAGATATAGATTATCAAAAGCAGTGCCTTTGGTGTCAACATTAAAGTCAATAACTTCTTCCGGAGTTATTACCCTTTTCTCGCTGAAGAGCACTTCCCCGTCATCAGAAAGGAGCGAAATCTCCACCTCCTGGCGTGAAGTGGCAAACAGTTTGATTCTCACTTCATTCTCTCCAGCTGGATCTATATTGAGAAGGATATCCTTATTGGCGTTTTTCACTACTCCCAGTTCGCGATATGGAAGGAAATACTGCGTAAATGATTTCTCTTCATATGGCTGAAGCCATGTGAAGTCGGGCTGGTTTTCCGTATATACACCCGCCATCAGCTCAATGTAGGGACCATCTTCATCAGTGAGGTTTCTATCCCATGCACGACCGAAATCTCCGTTACCCCAGGTCCACTGCTTCTTGCCCGGTGAAACATGATGCGAGCATACATGGAGCATACCGGCTTTGGTATCATTCTCATATCCCCCTTCGAAATCAAATCTGGAATTGACACCCATATATGATGTCGGAACCTTGATATTCTTATAGTTGGAGATATCCACACCGGCAGAATAGTCCATCTTGTAGTAAGTTCCGGTTGCAATAGGGAAAGAACTTACCGCACGTTTGCCGTGATCGAAAACGGCATTAATATCCGGCGGGAACACACTCTGGTAATGATCGTTGACCGCTACCGCCGGATTTGCCCACCATAGGAATGTCTGTGGCATATCGGTGCGGTTATAGAGCACTCCCTTGATTTCAAGGAATGCACACCCGGGACGCAACGTGAAGCCTGCCATCCCCTTTTGATGGAACATGCGCTCCATCTCGCTCACCCATATAGTGACAGATCCGTCATCGTTTTTCTCAATCTT
>DAWBVG010000248.1:0-8723 GCA_052279865.1 Muribaculaceae bacterium | reverse complement strand
GCGATGTTGATAGAGGCACAGAGTTAGAGAGCATCTGACTCCGTGCCTCTGTCAGGTCGTTGAGACCCTCCGTGCCTAAAATTTTAGTATGATTTTGAATCTAAATCTCTGTCCCTCTGTTCCTCTGTGTTATTATTCCTTGTGATGTATCCAATGTGTAATTCATTACGCCAGTAATATTGTTGGAGGTTTTGGTTTTATTTAAGGAGGGGCGGAGGAGAAAAAATTGGATTTGGATGAGAAAATATTCGCGAGTTTTGTATATATTTGCAATTCTGAAGTAATTTTTAGAATCGTTTAAAGAAAATTTGTATTCAAAACTGAATATGACCTTTATCATGAAATCACGTTTAAGCAGTTTTGCGGGGGCAGCTTTTTGCGCGCTGACTCTCGCTTTGCCGGCAATGGCAGATGCCCCGGCAGGATATTATAATTCACTCGAAGGAAAGACAGGCACAGAGCTAAAAAAAGCTGTAAAGGCTATTGTAAGGAAACATACTGTCATATCCTATGGAGACGCAACATGGAATGCATTTAAGAAAACAGATGTGAGAGTCGTGAATGGCAGGGAATGCTGGTGGGACATGTATAGTAATAATAATGTTGCAGTTTCATCCGGTCATCCCGGCATGAATATTGAGCATGGTGTGGCTAATTCATGGTGGGGAGGAATTAAGAATGATGCTTATCAAGATATTGTGCATTTGAATCCATCAGACTCGGAGGGTAACAGTCGTAAAAGCAACTATCCTCTTACGGAACTTAGTTCAAAAAAATGGACAAATGGTGCTGTTACTGTCGGTACTCCCAAATCCGGTCAAGGTGGAGGATCAAGCAATGGCTTTGAGCCTCTCGATGATTATAAGGGTGATTTCGCAAGAGCATATATGTATATGTTTGTTGTGTATGATGACCTGAACTGGGGAAGGACTAAAGGTGGATCTAATGTGGAATGGATGTTCACGGCAAGTCCGTTTGAACTGAAGACATGGGCAAAGGATCTGCTTTTGCGCTGGTCGGCAAATGATGCTGTCAGCCAGAAAGAACGCGATCGTAATGATGGCGTATATAGCGTACAGAAGAACCGCAATCCTTTTATCGATCTTCCTGATCTTGCCGAATACATCTGGGGCTCAAAGAATGGTCAGCCGTATCATGTGGATGGTGCGCACAATCCTGATCCCATAGATCCGGATCCTGTCGATCCGGACCCTACGGACCCGGATCCCACCGATCCCGATCCGGTTGATCCCACACCGGAAGATCCCTCTCTCATACCCGGCACATACGTGCTTGTGTCTTCTCAGTCGGATATCCGTGCAGGAGAGAGTTATCTTGTGCTCGGTTCGGATTCACATGTTGCGATGACGCTGGCTCAAAATAAAGAACAAACATATTTCGAGCCTACGGTAACTATTAATATTGAAGGAGATATAATCAAAACAGCTCCCTCGGATGCAGCTTTGATCACACTTGAGGCGCAGGGTGATGGCTATGCTCTTAAGGCATCTGATCTGGTCGGAAATGAGAAAGGATACCTTTTCAGTTCGTCGGTAAAGACTATCAATCTTACCGACTATTCAACCACTCAGGGTGTGAAGGCAAAGCTTACCTATTCATCGCAGGGTGTGGCAGTGGTTTATGGCTCTTCGGCAAGCAGCGGATCCGGCGCGCTCTATTACAACAAGAGTGCAAAACGATTCACAACATACACCAGCACCGGTCAAGAGCGTCTTGATTTCTATCGCAAGGTTAAGGAGACTTCGGGTGTTGAGGAAGTTGAGGAGATTGACGACAGTTGTCTGGTTGAGGTGTGGGGAAACAATATCCTCGTGCCGGATGGAGCCAGCATTTATGATCTAAATGGCAGAAAACTGATAAGCGGAGAGAATCTTGCGAGAGGTATTTATCTCGTGACATCCCCGACATTCAGGAAGACTGTGAAAGTTATGATTAAATGATAGAATTATGAGGAAACTGATATCGGGAATGATGATGGCTGCAGGTGCGCTGGCACTTATGGCTGAGGCTCCGGCAGGGTATTACACCTTGCTGGAAGGCAAAAGCGGTGCAGCCTTAAAAGACGCGGTGAAGAGAGTGGCGATTCCAGACGATTTTGTGTCCATCGTATATGGTGACGGCAACACTTCCTTCAAGACCTGGCAGGCATTTGAACTAACCGATGTCAGAATGATCGGAGGGAAGGCGGCATGGTGGGATATGTATTCCAACAAACTGATATATGTTGAGAACGGGCATCTGTCGCTTAATATAGAGCATTCAGTTGCCAATTCGTGGTGGGGAGGAGAATCCGGAAGCGTGCAGGCTTATCAGGATCTCTTTCATCTTAATCCATCTAATGCTGAGGCGAATGTTGCGAAATCCAATAATCCGATAGGGATTGTAGGATCCAATCCGTCATATGATAACGGTCTGATTCTTGTGGGCGCACCTGCGGCAGGTTATGGCGGGGGCGCGTCGAAGGTGTTTGAGCCGGCGGATGAATACAAGGGTGATTTCGCCCGCGCCTATTTCTACATCATGACCGCCTACGATGATATTCCCTGGCGTGAAGACAAAGGAGGGGAGGCTCTTTATACCATCACCGACGGTAGAATAGATCTGCAGCCCTGGACTGCCTCAATGCTTTTGAAATGGGCTGCGGAAGATCCTGTGGATGCGAAAGAGATGAATCGCAACGAAGAGATCTTCAAATGTCAGAAAAACCGGAATCCCTTTATTGATTATCCCATTCTTGCCGAATATATCTGGGGCAATCGGAAAGGGAATGCGTTCACCCTTTCCGGCACCGAGGCTGTGGCAGTGAACCGCCCTGCGGATCCTGTGGCGCATGATGTGCGTATCACGGATGTCAATACATATGCCGGATCTTATTGGGGAGAGTGCGATCTGAGATTCAATGTATATGACGGTGAGCTTTGGATCAGTCTTGACGGAGCTTCATATCAACGTTACGGCGATAGAATATCTCTGCCTTCTGCCACTTCCAATGGTGTTAAACACACGGTAAAGGCATATGCTATGAAAGAGGTGGCAGGTCAATCCTTACGCAGTTCGATAGTGACAATTACAATGACTGCAAAGGATCCGAGTGTGGCTGATTATTCCGAGGCGGTGTGGACTCCGGTTGTTGCTGGCGAAAAAGTTGATACCGATGTATATTATCTTATCGTGGCAGCAGATAACATGAACGTTATGGGGTGCACTTTCCAGTCTAACGGTTTTATGCCGGATGCCGGTTTCCCTGCATTCCGTAGCGATGACACAAATTCCGACATTACTGTGATTCCGGAAGATGCAGCGATTGTGAAATTCTCTGGTGCTGGGAATGGTTATGCACTTGAAGTGCTTGACATTCATGGTTTGTCCAAGGGGTATTGGAATACAACTGCAGCCAGAAAGATGCGACTGAATGTAAGCCAAGGCACTTCGGCAAGTATCAGTGTTGAGGCTGATGGGAAAGCAAAGATAGATTTCGGTGCAACCCCGGGATGGCTTCAGTATAACAAAACCAATCCTCGTTTTCTTAATTATACCTCAACACAGGGAGCTGTGAGACTGTATAAGTTTAAAGGTTTTGAGGGTGGTTCGTCGGCAGTTGATAATATTCAGACTGAAAATGATGCCCCAATTGTGATTGATGGCAGAAATATTATCGTGCCCGAAGGAGGGATGGTGTATGATCTGAACGGTCGTCGTGTTTCGGGTAAAGAACTGTCCCCCGGTATTTATGTTGTTGTCAAGGCAAACGGAGAGGCAGTAAAGGTTTATATTCGCTGAAAAATCAATAATTATTCAAAACAAATAGATTCCCCATATGCTTTAAAGCAGATGGGGAATTTTTATTGCAAAAATATTTGGGTAATTGAGGAATAAGATGTTAATTTGCCATACTTTTCAGAAGTTGCCGCTGTCATGTTTAAAAAACGGCGACATTCCGACAACGGCAAGTATTGTAAGAGAACTATCCTCTGATAAATCTATACCAAAACACAATAACAACTTTCGTGATGTTACAAGAAACGAATGTCAAGACCATCGACAAAGTGGTGATTCGCTTTGCCGGTGATTCCGGCGACGGCATGCAGCTTGCCGGAAACATCTTCTCCAACATTTCAGCTGGAGAAGGGAATCAGATTTCCACATTTCCCGACTATCCGGCTGAGATTCGCGCTCCGCAAGGGTCGTTGAGCGGTGTCTCCGGTTATCAGGTTAGTGTGGGCAAGGATGTGCATACTCCCGGTGACCAGGCGGATGTGTTGGTTGCAATGAACCCCGCGGCTCTCAAGACTAATCTTCGTTATCTGAAACCGGATGGTATCATTGTCTGCGACGGTGATTCTTTTACGGAACAGAATCTTAAAAAGGCAGAATATGCCACATTGGATCCTGTGACCGAGCTCGGCATTAATCCTGCAAGGATTATGCTTGTGCCGATGACCACTCTTCTCAAATCCACCCTTGCCGATTCCGGTCTTGATCAGAAGGGGATGATGAAATGCAAGAATATGCTTGCGTTGGGTATCATCTGCTGGTTGTTTGACCGTCCGGTAGAGAGCGTGTTGAAGAAACTTCAGGCAAAATTTGCCAAGAAACCTGCCATCTATGAAGCGAATGCCAAAGTGGTGAGAGCCGGCTGGGACTACGGACATAACACTCATAGCTCGATGCCTGTGTATCGCATCGAGACTGCATCGGCAGAGAAAGGAACCTATGTCGACGTTACCGGAAATACAGCTACCGCCTGGGGACTCATCATGGCTTCCGAGAAGAGCGGACGTCCCCTTTTCCTCGGTTCATACCCTATTACCCCCGCAACAGATATTCTTCATGAACTCGCAAAACGCAAGGATCTTGGGGTGAAGGCTTGCCAGATGGAAGATGAGATAGCAGGTGTATGCTCTGCAATCGGTGCGTCGTATGCAGGTCATCTTGCCGTGACATCAACTTCCGGTCCGGGTCTCGCCCTGAAATCAGAGGGAATCGGTCTTGCTGTTATGGCAGAGCTTCCGCTGGTAGTGATCGACGTGCAGCGTGGTGGTCCTTCCACCGGTCTTCCAACCAAGACAGAGCAGACCGACCTTATGCAGGCTCTTTACGGGCGTAACGGCGAGTCTCCTCTCTGTGTACTCTCTGCCGTCAGTCCTACCGACTGCTTTGAGATGGCATTCCAGGCTTGTCGCATCGCGATCGAACATATGACACCCGTGATTCTTCTGACAGATGCATTCATCGGTAACGGTTCCTCTGCATGGCGTGTGCCCGAGAAAGGTGATTATCCGGAGATAAAAGTGCCTTTTGTCACTCCCGAACAGCTTGAGAACGGTTGGAGGCCCTATGACCGTGATCCGGAGACAATGGTGCGCTACTGGTCTATTCCGGGAATGGAGAAGGGTATGCACCGCGTAGGTGGACTTGAGAAAGACTTCAAAACATCTGTTATTTCTACAGATGCCAAGAACCATGCACGCATGGTGGAAGCCCGCAAGGAGAAAGTTGCCCGCATTGCCCGCGATATTCCAAAGATGGAACCTATGTTTGATGAAGATGCGGATACAATTCTTGTTGGTTGGGGTGGAACCTACGGACATCTCCTCACAGCCGCTACCGAACTTAACGCTTCGGGTCATAAAGTGGCGTTCTGGCAGTTCCGTTATATCAACCCGCTTCCGGAGAATGCAATCGAGACTCTTTCTAAATACAAGAGAATCATCGTTGCCGAGCTCAATACCGGTATGTTTGCCGATTATCTCCAGATGCATCTTCCAGGCAAGGAAATTCTCCGGATAAACAAGATCGAAGGTCAGCCCTTCCTCGTCAGCGAGGTTGTGGAAGGCGTGATCAATCACATTAAAAATAATTAACGGAAGTATAGACTCCATCAAAAACTCTAACTGACAATGGAAGAGACAAAGACTACGGGCTATACGCCCGCCGATTATAAGAACAGCCAGAATGCCCGCTGGTGTCCCGGCTGTGGTGACCATGCCATCCTTAATGTGCTTCACAAGGCAATGGCGGTGCTTGGAATCGCACCGAAGGATACAGCCGTAATTTCAGGTATCGGTTGCTCCTCCCGCCTTCCTTACTATATGAATACCTACGGAATGCACACGATACACGGGCGTGCCGCTGCTATCGCAACCGGCGTGAAGACCGCGAATCCGGAGCTTACCGTATGGCAGATATCGGGCGACGGTGACGGACTTGCCATAGGTGGCAACCACTTTATCCACGCCATCCGCAGGAATGTGGATATCAACATGCTTCTTTTCAACAATAAAATATATGGTCTGACAAAGGGTCAGTATTCACCGACTTCCGACCGCGGAGCAGTTACGAAATCCAGCCCTTACGGCACGGTAGAGGACCCTTTTATTCCCGCTGAGCTTTGCTTTGGCGCGCGTGGAAACTTCTTTGCCCGTGGCATTGACATCACGCTCGACATCACACGCGACTGCATGGTGGCTGCGGCTCGTCATAAGGGAGCGGCAGTTGTGGAGGTGCTTCAGAACTGTGTCATCTTCAACAACGGCATCCATTCTTATTTCACTGATAAGGAACAGCGTGCAGACCATACAATTCTCCTGCGCCACGGAGAAAAGATGCTTTTCGGCAAGAATATGGAGAAAGGTCTTGTTCAGGATGGTTTCGGCTTAAAAGCTGTGACAATTGGAGAAGACGGCTATACCCTCGATGATGTTCTGGTGCATGATGCACATTGTGAACAGAATTTCCTTCAGCAGCAGCTCGCCATGATGGATGGTCATGAACTACCTGTTGCACTCGGCGTGATCCGCGACTATCAGGCTCCTACTTATGAGGCTGAGGTGGAACGTCAGGTGGCAGAGGTGCGAGAGAAGAAAGGTTTCGACTCTTTGCGCGACATGATCCTCAAGACCTGTGAAAGCTGGGAGATAGTTTGAGGTTAGGCTTTAGGCATTAGACGTTAGGCTTTAGACATTAGGCCTTAGATGTTGTAGCTATTTGGCGAAGCATCTAAGGCCTAAAGCCTAAAACCTCAAGCCTGAACCCATGCACATAAGTAAAAAAATTGTGCACATTTTGCGGAAAAATTTCCATAATTGAAATATTTTGATTTACTTTGCAGTCTGAATTAAAGAAAAATAAGAAAAATTATTAACAACTAAAATCTTATTGATATGTCAGACATTGAAAAAAGAGTAAAAGAGATCATCGTTGACAAACTCACAGTAGATGAGAACGAAGTAACACCTACAGCTGAATTCAGCAAGGATCTCGGCGCAGACTCGCTCGACACCGTAGAGCTCATCATGGAGTTCGAGAAAGAATTTGACATTACTATTCCCGACGCAGAGGCAGAGAAGATCTCGACTGTTGGCGATGCCATCAGCTACATCGAGGAACACAGCAAATAATCAAGTTTCATGGAATTAAAGAGAGTTGTAATAACGGGACTCGGAGCCTTGACTCCGATCGGCAACGATGTAGCCACAACTTGGGAGAATGCCAAGGCAGGTAAAAGCGGTGCTGCCCCGATTACACACTTCGACGCAAGCAAATTCAAGACGCAGTTCGCATGCGAGGTTAAGGATTTTGATCCCGCCGCGCATTTCGACCGCAAGAAGGCGCGTCAGCTTGACCTTTACGCAATGTATGCGTTGAAGGCAGCAGACGAGGCTATCGAGGATGCAGGTCTTGAAGGCGAAGGAGTCGATAAAAACCGTGTCGGTGTGATATTCGCAGCCGGTATCGGCGGTCTTCATACTTTCGAGGAGGAGGCTGGCTATTTTGCACTTCATGGAGCGGAGCAGGGACCCAAATACAATCCCTTCTTCATCCCTAAGATGATTGCCGACATTGCAGCCGGTCATATCTCTATCGACCATGAATTCCGCGGTCCGAACTTCGCAACTGTGTCAGCATGTGCTTCTTCAAACCATGCCCTTATTGACGCATACAACTATATCCGTCTGGGTATGGCGGACGCAATTGTAACCGGCGGCGCCGAAGCAGCGGTATTCCCCGCAGGTGTTGGCGGCTTCAACTCAATGAAGGCGCTCTCCACCCGTAATGACGAATGTGAAAAGGCATCACGTCCCTTCAGTGGTTCTCGCGACGGGTTTGTGATCGGCGAAGGTGCTGCAGCTCTTGTGCTTGAAGAACTTGAGCATGCAAAGGCGCGTGGCGCACACATCTATGCCGAAGTTGCCGGCGGTGGCATCAGTGCCGACGCTTACCATATCACTGCCACTCATCCTGATGGTCTGGGTGCAGTGATCGGTATGGAAAATGCATTGAAGGATGCTGGGATGAAGCCTGAGGATATCGATTATATCAACATGCACGGAACTTCCACCCCTGTTGGTGACCGTGGTGAAGTGAAAGCCATCATAAAGGTTTTTGGTGATCACGCTTATAAAATGAATCTCAGCTCCACCAAGTCGATGACAGGTCATCTTCTTGGCGCTGCAGGTGCTCTCGAAGCGCTTCTCAGTGTCAAGGCTCTCAATGACAACATTGTTCCCCCCACCATCAACCATGAGGAGGGAGATGATGATCCTGAAATTGACTACAATCTCAACTTCACATTCAATGAAGCTCAACCCCGCGAACTGAATACGGTTCTTTCGAATACATTCGGTTTCGGCGGTCACAACGCTTCTGTGATCCTTAAGAAATATAAAGATTAATACGGCGTTTAAAACGCAGTGCGATTT
>DAWBVG010000247.1:0-3014 GCA_052279865.1 Muribaculaceae bacterium | reverse complement strand
CCGGGTTCATCGATCTTTTCTGTGCATCCTGTCAGTTCTGAGACGGCAAGTAAAAGAAAGAATATGTGCTTGATGTTCATATGTTATTGTAGTATTTTGTTGTTGTCAGTTATTTATATATTCAATGGCTATTTATCACAAAGTTATAAATATTTTTTGTTATTATAAAGAAAGAAAATAGCAAATTTAAAAATTAAAGACGTTTAAGACGATACTCTTTGCAGAATTCGGTTAATTGTTCCTCGGCGATACGGATGCCATGAAGGCGAGTGCGACAGGAGCGCACTGAATCGAAATAAGAGTCATTGGATTCACAGAGCTGGTAGCTTCTGAGCTGCCAGCTCTTTTTATTGCGTACTATAAGCTGCATAAAGGATTCGACACGAGAGGGCTGTATATGGCAACAGTAGCATTCTCCGTTCTCGAACATAAGAAGTAGGAGCTTGTGAATTGTTCTGCCCGGACCTTTAACATACTGCCGTTTAGAAGAGATGGTTATATGCAGTGAATCCTGAAAGGCATTATTGATTTTGTGCATAAATTCGCGGAATACTTTGCCGTGGGCGCTGGTGTCGCGGATATTGTTCTGGAAAATATATTGATGAATCATTTCGTGCACCAATGTGCTGTCGATTTCCAGCTGAGTTTCCTCAACCGCGTTACGGTAAAGTATGATGCAGTCTTCGTAACGGCGAAATAAACCGCGACGGATATATTTGCGTCGAAACAATCCGTGATAAGTTTTCGAACGCCCCCGGACAAGGATATTCACAGGCTTGAATTTCTTCGCCACCCAGATTCCGGCATCGCCAATCCTCTCTACCCATTCGCTATGCCTTTCCCGCAAATATTCCTCTGTCAGCATCCCGTATTTTATAACTATTCCACTTCACCGAATTTTTCGATTAGTATTTTTTCTACTTCCTCAGCAGAGGGATTCACAGCGAGGATTGTGCCATCCTTATCTACCATCACAATCTTTCCACCACCATTGCCGGCATGATATTTCTTCCAGATGGAATTGGCATCATCAAGTTCTACAAGGTTAAGCCACGGGTATCCATCGCGTTTAATGGCTTTAACCATTGCCTCGGTAGATGACTTTTCACGAGCAACACCTATGATCTCAAATCCTTTGTCATGATATTTCTCATAGAATGGAATAAATTCCTTGCTGTGACGGCGACAGCTGCCACACCATGACGCCCACAAATCGATTATGGCTACCTTCCCTCCAATCATGTCAGATATTTTTACAATATTTCCCTCAAGATCAGGAGCGGAAAAATCTGTGTATTTCTTACCCGGTGCAGGATCTCCGGCTTCATACATCAAGCTTAACGTCTTATGATACGGATTATCGGTGAGAGTGTCCCGATAGTTTTCGATAAATATATCAAAAATCTTCTCCGGATATGGATATCCGAAAGTTATAAGTTGGAGCATTTCGTAAAGATGTGCCGGAGAGGGTTTGGACAATTCTTCCTGAAAAAATTGGCTGTTTACCTTATCACTGAGTTCATAATATTCTTTCTTAACTCTTTTCCCTTCCTCTGAATATATCTTATCTTCTGAATGTAAACGTCTGGCTTCATTGGAGAGGCTGTCTTTTTGACTTTTGCTGAGCTTCCCTCCTTCCATAAGTTTCTTTAAATTGTAGGCTTCCGGAGTGAGATCTTTTCCCGTTTTCTCCATATCTTCATAAAGTCTGCCAATGGGAGTTTCCTTAAGATTTAATTTGAGGTATGCCCTTCTTTTATTTTCATATTCCTTGATAGCATTGGTTGCTGCGCCACCACATATTATAGCATTTTCATTAAAGTCTTTAGGTATCTGAATCGATACGTCGGAGTCGGCAGAGGAAAAACATATATTTCTCCATGAGCCATTAAGGTATTCTGATCCAATACATAATTTGTAAACAAGAGGACTGTCTGTATAAAGGTCATAGGCAAATTTGCCATTGCGCACCGGGATAATTAAAGACTTATTGACACGTTGGTCAGCTAAAGCTTCCGATAATATAAACCAGGAAGAGGCGGGATGCCCTTCAAGAGTGCCATGAATATGGGTCCTAAACGGTTTACGCACTGTTTCATGAAGCTTAACACCTGCCACCTCCCAACTGTCAGGTTCTATGAAATCAATTATGGAATCGATGGGATTGATAGGTTCGAAAACATACACTGAAGAGACGTATGCCGAATCACCGAGAAAATATTTCTCATCAATCTTCAGCCCCTCAATATTCTTAAGCTTATAGGAATTGCCTGTGATGTGACCTTTCAGGATGGTATTCGACTGAGGACGTATCCACCAGCCCGGTTTGCTGTAGATGTCTGTATTGACGCGTGTCGCAGAATCTGTCAGTTCGATAGCGGTAATGCTGAAAGTGACAGGTCCGTTGTCGAAATCTGGATTGACGATTATTTTTGAAAAAGCGGAGATTGTTGTGAAGAATACAATTGCTCCGATGACGGCATATAGTTTTTTCATGACTAAATGAATTCGTAGGTTGCAAATATAGCGAATAAATTTCAATAAAAAACTCCTGGAAAAGTAAAAAGTCATAAACTTTGAGAAGGTAGGAATTTAGATTATAGGTAATAGGAGGGTAAAGGTGAATTGGCGCGCCTCTAATGTGAGTATCAAGACGTAGCTGCTGTTGCTTGCAACTGCAGCCTCGCGGCAAGGAAGAGGAATTTTGTCCTTTGTTTGTGCTGCAGTTGCGAGCAACCGCAGCTACGACTTGACGCTCACGTTAGAGTCATGCCAATTTATCCTTTTTACCTATTCCATTTTACTTCTTACCTTATCGAACTCGGTTCGATAAATGCGGATTTATCGAGTGCAATTTGAATATGAAACAGAATATCCTAATAAGTAAGTAAATAATGTTTGAGAAAAGATATTAGTAAAAGTTGGTGTTAGGAATAGAGGGTTAGGACGAGGGTGCGCGGACCGCCATAGTCGCGGAATTCGCAGAGGTAGATGCCTTGCCAGGTGCCGAGGTT
>DAWBVG010000246.1:0-6235 GCA_052279865.1 Muribaculaceae bacterium | reverse complement strand
GCATACATATCCGGGAATGGCTCTAAATGTGTCGCATTAGTTGTATATGGAAATAGAGATTATGACGACGCATTACTTGAACTGTGCGACATTCTTTCTGCAAGAGGATTCAATATAGTATCAGCCGGAGCGTTTATTGCTGAGCATTGTATTTTCCCCAAAGTAGGTAATGGACGACCCGACAGAGAGGACATGGCTGAAATTCAAAAATTCGCTCAACTTAGTTCTGCAAAATCGACTAACTTGGAATTATCCAAGATAAAAGGGAATCGACCATATAAAAAGCCAACAAGAATTCCATTACATCCATCTTTGGACAAACGACTCTGCAATTCTTGTGGAGCGTGTGCGGCAGAATGTCCGACGGGTGCTATTGATACGGATAATCCCAGTAATACTGACAAAGACAAGTGTATTACTTGTTGCCGTTGTATTCATATTTGTCCTCATAACGCACGTAAATTGTCAGGGCTTCTCTATAAACTCGCAGGAAACAAATTCATTAAAGCCAATTTATCGCGCCGTTCTCCAGAGTGGTTTATATAATATTTTGAATATGAATAATATAAATATTCCCGTAGCTTTTGCTCATGATGAAAGATTCTGTTGTGAATGGCAGAAGATGCAACGTGGAGAAGTATATGATGCAGTTTATCCACCATTTCTTGAGTTGTTGAAAATCACTCGCAAAAAGATTTGGGAGTATAATGCCATCTGCCCGGATGATACAGAACGGCTTAATGAAATCATTAAAGACCTACTTGGTTCATGTGGCGATAATATAAACATCATACCTCCATTCCGGTGTGATTTTGGTTTTAACATTCACATCGGGAACAACTTTATTGCCAACTTCAACTTTTCCGTGCTTGATGAAGCACAGGTTGAAATAGGTGATAATGTATTTATAGGACCTAATACTGGGATTTACACCGCGTGTCACCCTATTGATCATTCCGAAAGAAACAAAGGTTTGGAATGGGCAAAACCTGTCAAAATAGGGAATAACGTATGGATAGGAGGTGGTACTACGATACTCCCCGGTGTGACAATAGGAGACAATTCTACTATCGGAGGAGGATCTGTTGTTTCAAAAGACATTCCATCTGGATGCGTGGCTGTCGGTAACCCATGCCGCGTAATACGGCATATTTAAGCCTATGCAGAAAATCAAGTTATACAAATTCTACCGGCGTAAATATGGCACCGATTTTCGTTTTGATGCGACTACGCTTGACTACATAAGGGATGGATTAATTAAATTTCCAATCCATCGTGAATCTTTTTATTGTATTATTCTTGTTAAGAGAGGAGTAGAGAAACTATCAGTCGGCGGAATATCGGCAGAGGTAAGCGAAAGATATATCATTAGTGGACTTCCGGGAGATATTTGGGAGTGGGAACCTAATACCGACCTAAAAGGAGAGGTTGTGATTTTTGAACCAGACTTTATCCAGACGGCATTTGTAGATACGCTATTTCTTGAACGATTTAGGTTTCTAAATTCAAAAAAACGTAATCCTTTTATCAAATTAACATCCGAAAAATTCGACCGTGTGTCAGACCTTATAAGTATGGCACAGGAGGAAATGAAATCCCAGATAAGGGATATTGTAATGATCCGTGCTTTACTTGTGCAACTTTTAGTTGAGATTGAGCGAGAGTATAAGCGATGCAACGGGGGTAATGAAGTTTCTTTTACTGCTTCAAGATATATTGTAGAATTTATTAATCTCGTAAATCGGGAAATGTTCAAACATCACGATATAGGATATTATGCAAACAGACTGTGTATAACACCTAATTATTTATCCAAAATATCAAGACAAAATCTCGGTGTAAGTTCACAAAGGTATATTCAAGACAGACTTATAAGCGAAGCTAAAAACATATTGGAAAAAACACAGCTTTCTATCGCAGAAATTGCGACTGCGTTAGGATTTGAATCACAATCATATTTCAGTCGTTTCTTTAAGAAATTTGCAGGAAAGACCCCTGTTGAATATAGGCTGATTAAGGTGTCTAATCAAACATCCATGTAAACGCACGGTTGAGTCGCTCTTTACCATATTGAAAATGATTTCCGGGGACAAGTTCAAATAAAACATTATATCCTTTATCTTGCAAATAGCTTACTACCTGCTGAGTGTCGTTCTGTATCATTTGGAATGCCTTGACTTTTGTTTTGACTCTTGATTCCCAAGCAGAAAATATGCTTTGCCGACTTTGACGGGAATAGGTTGCGATTTCAACCATTTTATAAACCCGTCGTACCAAAACGAGCCGGAAAGACTAATTATATTGCTGAAAGTATCATTCTTAATCCATTGCCAAAGCGATAACAGGCCGGAAAGAGAAACTCCAACAAGGGTTCGTTCAACATTTACTGATAGTTTTATATTTCGTTCCACCTTCGGAATAATTATCAGAGATAAGCATTGAAAGAAACTTTGTGGCGTTACCTTTAAAATCCGGGCAACCCTGCGGTTCTCCTTTCGCAGGCCAAGGTGTCAGATCATTATCTCAATCCATTCCAGTTACGACCACTATCGACACATCAAAATTACGTGCCGCCTTCTCAATCCATTCACTGAGGATATCAAGTGGATAAAGCACATAGCATACTCTGTCGGTCGATTTATTGACCAACATTATTTCGAGGTTCGATATTTTGAATGTCTGCATATTTCATAAATCCAGATAAATCTTCAAATCCGATATTCTTGTATAACGTCCGCGCGGAGTCGGTTGTTTCAAGATAGATTTTGTCACACCCTAATTGTTTAGCCTTCTCCACCAGCCACCGGACAATGGCGTGGTCGACTCCCTTTGTGCGATATTCTTCCCGTACATAAACATTCATCAGATATGCACATCTTCCGGAAAAATTGTCGGGTGAGGGTAGTTCTTCCGACAAACAAACGGCTCCGCAGCCTACATCGGTATTTTCAATTTCTGCAATAATCGCAATATGCCGTCCGTTTGCGATATTCTGACGATAGTACCGATGATTTGCCACAAGAAGTCTTTTCGACGGGGTAATGCCAAACACATTCTCTATAACCTCCTTACGCCAGTGCATCAAGGTCGGTATCTCTGTTGTTTCTCTTATGTTTATTTTCATTTCGTTATTCCTTCATAACAACCGGTAGGAGCAGGTCATTTACTTTTCCCCGTGGTGTTAGCGGTATTTCATCCATTTTAACAAAGAATTCCGGCACCATGAAATCACTGAGCCTTGATTTTAAGAAATTCTTTATACAGCTTATCTGATAGTTTTTGTGTGATGGCACGAAATAAGCCGTGAGATAAGCCAAATCCCGCTCGTCAGTAAACGCGCGGACAATTCCCCGCTCCACGCAAGGTGATTCATTTAGTACATTCTCGACTTCTTCCGGTTCAACGCGTCTGCCGAGAATCATTACTTGCTTGTCTTTTCGATGTAGAAACGCGATGTTGTTGTCAGGACGACGATAACCCAAATCTCCGCTGCGATACATTTTGGTTCCATCGCTTAATAACACAAAATTTGTTTGCTCCGGCGTGTCACCAAGATAATCACGAGAAACGCCATCTCCTAAAATACAGATTTCTCCAATCTTCCCATCTGGAACCTCATGCAGATTCTCGTCAAGGATTTTTACAGTAACACCTTTAACTGATTTCCCTATGGGATATGTGCCGTCTTCAAGTGCTTCAGCGTTGTCTATACGAAAATAAGTAGCACAGACTGTTGTTTCACTCGGTCCGTAAGTGTTATAAATAACGATTCTTTGTCTTTTCAACCAAGTGATATAGGCCGCTCGAATTACATCACCACCACTGATTAGTAAGTAATCGCAGTTTGGCGGGACAACAACGGTATCTATTCATATCAGCAAGGAGGTATGGGAATCCGCTGATAATGGTTACGTTATGTCTTTCACAAAAATCCATAAGGCCAGAAAGAGATGTGCCAGACGTGTATAGAACATACGCAACTCCATTTGCCACAGACCTGTCCATTAATAACTTTGTCTGAGGAATATCACGACAATAATTATCAGTAATTATAAATTTTACTCCAGCGGTCTGCATCATGTAGTCGATGCGGGTCTGTGGTAATGATGGTTCGGCAGGAACGTATGCAGCCCCGCTTTTAAGCACGGCTAAAATTGAAGCTATCATTTCTATTCTATGACTCATCACAATTCCTATTGTTGAATATGGTTTTGAGTAGAATTTCGACATGATTGCATTAGTCAAGTTATCAAGTTCCCGGTAGGTTATAGAACGACCATCCTCAACGACTGCTATTGCGTCCGGTTGAAGTTCAGCCCAATACGAGAATCTGTCATATGTAGTCTTTTTTTCATCTTATTATCGTATTTTACAATACAAGCGCAAAATTACATTATTTGTTCATTTAAGGTTTTAGCATTCCTTTGAATGTCCATATCAGTGAAAGAGTTGTCCCGATTTGTACTAACGGAGAAAACGGAATTTACTGTAATTTTGCACTCGAATATAAATGATATATGAATATAGAAGACCTCAGAAATTACTGTCTTTCATTAGACGGAGTTACTGAAAAAATGCCTTTTGAGGTGTTTTTTCGGAATCGTGAAACACTACTTGCGTTTTACGGTCCGAAAAATCATATATTCTGTTTAATAGACATTGACAGAAACGACAAATGTACGGTAAGGAATACTCCTGAAAAAATTACTGAACTAAAAGAGAAGTTTATGGCAATAACAAATCCGTATAATTTCGACCCTAATGTATGGATTGGAATTAAATTTAATTTGGATATGTCTGATTCTCTTATTAAGAAACTTGTGATGGAATCATATACAATAACAAATAAATAAGATGGAAGACAAGCTAATTTACGAGCCAAATCCAACGGATGAAGAGCTTAAAATCGCTCAGCAAATTGTTGCTTTGGAGCGAGCAGCCCTTGACAAATGGTTCAAAGGAGACACCTCCGGTTATAATGAACTATGGTCGCGAGATAGCTTTAGCTATTGTGACGGTGCTTTTACGGAAAGAATAGACGACCACAAGACTATCGAGGATTTTCTCTCTAAAGTACAGGGAAAACTATTTGCCGACAGTTACAAATTTTGTCATCCGAGAGTACAAATCTTTGGAGATACCGCAATTCTCACCTATCAGCTCTTTGCCGATACTACACTCATAGACATGAACTATAATTGTATCGAAATTTTCCACAAAGAAAATGACGGCAAATGGCGTGTAGTTCATTCCACATGGTCGTTCATCAGGCCGATGGATAAAGATTGGGGTAAAACTCACATGGTAGTATAATAATGTAATAACGCTGAATATGAAACGGCGTTACATCTACCAAAACAAGCTTAAAAATAAGCAACAGACAGTTGCGGGGTGTGCTTTGGTTCACCCCGTCCTGTTTATAAATAAACATCTAAAAATGAATAAGGTACTTATTGTAGATGCCTCCGAATCCGACCGTCGGCTTATGTCAGGCTTGCTCGCGCGAAATGGATATGAACCGATTGCAGTTGAGAACATAGAGGCTGCAAAAGACGAGGTGGCAAAATTGCCACCCGGCGCGGTAGTCGTTGCTGATTACAAACTCCCCGACGGCTCTGCAAAAGAGTTAGTAAACTGGCAGAAGAGAGAAGATTTTTCTTTCCCGGTTATTGCCATAGTAAACAATCTAAATGGTGCCGATTTGCTTGAGGTGTTGAGCGACGGTGGTGCTGTGAATGTAATCCAACGTGCTGCAATTGACAAGCAACTTGTAGAAACGGTTGCAAGATACGCCAAACCGGAGCATATCGTGCTTCAGCTTGGCCACTCGCTCATTCCTCGCCGGAGTAAAGCCTTCCGCGAGATTGAGCAGTCCATCGAAAGAGTTGCAGCCACAAATTTCTGACAAAATACGTACAGAAGAAACGACAGCCGAAAAAGCGGCTTGATGCGTCTGCAATAAATGCGTTAAAACTGCACCCGTGACCCGGCAATATCCGTGAACTGAAAGATACGGTTCTTTTCGCCGCCTTCCATGCCGCAGGCGATACGATTGGCGCCGATGATCTCAAATTTGACCGTGCAATTCCTGCTACAGCCGAAGATCTGGCTCACCGCAATCCTCAAGCATCCAAGGAGCGTATCTTGAAGGCCTATAATCGTGCCGGAACATGGAGGGGAGCCGCAAAACTTCTCTCCATATCCGAAAGAGCCTTGTTGGATCTCCGTAAAAAGC